>NZ_JBWXMQ010000020.1:0-92175 GCF_056626735.1 Pseudomonas sp. 1
CGAACCAGTCGGGGCTTTTTGCATAGCGGTCACGCGGGCGGCTTATTGGAACAGCGACTCGCTCGACAGGCCGTTTTTCTCGAGAATTTCCCGAAGGCGTTTGAGGCCTTCCACCTGGATCTGTCTCACCCGTTCCCGGGTCAGGCCGATCTCCAGGCCTACATCTTCCAGCGTGCTGCTCTCGTGGCCGCGCAAGCCGAAGCGGCGCACGACCACCTCGCGTTGCTTGTCGGTCAGTTCCGAGAGCCATTGATCAATGCTCTGCGACAGGTCGTCATCCTGCAGCAGTTCACAAGGATCGGTCGGACGATCATCCGTCAGGGTGTCCAGCAGGGTTTTATCCGAATCCGGACCCAGCGAGACATCGACCGAAGAAACCCGCTCGTTCAGGCCCAGCATGCGCTTGACCTCGCCCACCGGTTTTTCCAGCAGGTTGGCGATTTCTTCGGGTGAGGGTTCGTGGTCGAGCTTTTGCGTCAGCTCCCGCGCGGCACGCAGGTACACGTTGAGCTCCTTGACCACATGGATCGGCAACCGGATGGTCCGGGTCTGATTCATGATCGCGCGTTCGATGGTCTGACGGATCCACCAGGTCGCGTAGGTCGAGAAGCGGAAGCCGCGCTCGGGATCGAACTTTTCCACCGCGCGGATCAGTCCGAGGTTGCCCTCTTCGATGAGATCCAGCAGCGACAGCCCCCGATTGACGTAACGCCGGGCGATTTTGACCACCAGCCGCAGGTTACTTTCAATCATGCGCTTGCGCCCGGCAGGGTCGCCACTTTGCGACAAGCGCGCAAAATGAACTTCTTCTTCCGGGGAGAGCAATGGGGAAAAGCCGATTTCGTTGAGGTACAGCTGCGTGGCATCGAGTGCCCGAGTGTAATCGATGTACTTGTGTTGTTTAAGTGAAGCGGAGTGTTTGGATTTGGCACGAACGGAAGGTGGAGCAGCCCCTTCATCATTCGACATCGAATCCGAATCGATGCCGGTCTCCATCAGGAGAACCTCATCGTCGATGTCAAACTCCGGCACTTCTTTACTGAGAGCCATTGTTATAGTCCTTTGGTGAGTTCGACCCCAAGCTCAAGCGGCGCCTTTATCCTTGGCAACGCTGGAGCCTGTCCCCTCTACGTGAAGAAACAGGCTGGTCTGCAAATCAACGTCTTGGCAGGAACTGCAGCGGATCTACAGGTTTACCTTGTCGGCGAATCTCAAAATGCAGTTTCACCCGGTCTGTACCCGTTGACCCCATTTCGGCAATTGTCTGTCCGACCTTGACCTGCTGCCCCTCCCGTACCAACAGCCGACGGTTGTGTCCGTAAGCACTGACGTAGGTTTCGCTGTGTTTGATGATGACTAATTCGCCGTAGCCCCTTAAGCCACTCCCGGCGTAAACCACCGTCCCATCAGACGCAGCTAAAACAGGCTGTCCCAAATCTCCGGCGATATCAATTCCTTTATTCAAACTACCGTTTGAAGAGAATTTACCAATCAGAATGCCATTAGATGGCCATCCCCAGCCGGTCGGGGCCGGGCCCGGTGGAGGCAGTGGAGCGGGCGCGGGCTTGCTGGCGACGGACGGTACAACCGCCGTGGAGGCGGCCCCGGAACCCGTGGTTGTGGTGGTCGTCGTGCCATTTGCCTGACGCCGGATAACCGTGGTTTTGCTGGACGAAGACGCTGAAGAACCGGAGTTGCTGACGACCGCCGTCGGCGTTGAACCGGTGCGACCGTCGAAGCGAATCGTCTGACCCGGATGTATCGTGTATGGCGTAGGAATATTGTTCCGGGCGGCGAGGGCTTTGTAGTCCCAGCCGTAGCGAAAAGCGATGGAAAACAACGTATCGCCCGGACGGACTACATACTGCCCGGTCGTTACGACCGGACGTTGGGCCACCGAATTGTTGCGATCGACGACCCGGACGTTGTTCGATTTTGTGCTGGAGCAACCGACCAGCAAGGTGCTCAAGACAAGGCCAGTCACCAGGCGCTGAAAGCTCGTGTTACCCATACGCTGCGCAATGACTGTGAGACTCACCCGCCGCTCCCTTTGTGGTGGCTGAAAAATGTGGAGTGCCGATTCCGGCATGAAACTTCGCAAGTATAACGGGCGCAACCGGCTTTACCTTTATAGAAGCGCTATCGCACGGCGCACACGTTTGCCTGTAGACGATCCATCCTGTTTAAACATTCACTGCCGCTGTAAGACAGGCACGTTCGACAGGAATTCAGCATCCTGGAACAAATGCTCAGGCCAGCGGACCGTTGAGCAATGGCACGAAACGTACCGCCCCCAAAACGTGCCGGGAGAAGCCGTTTTCTTCGCGCACGATCAGCATCAATTGCTGCACTTCACCCGAGCCGACCGGGATTACCATCCGCCCGCCCGGTGCCAGTTGATCCAGCAAAGCCTGAGGCACATCGGTCGCCACCGCAGTGACAATGATGCCGTTGTACGGCGCCAGCGCCGGCCAGCCTTCCCAGCCATCACCCCAACGAAACACTACGTTGCGCAGGTTGAGCTCGACCAGGCGTTCCTTGGCCCGATCCTGCAGCACCTTGATGCGCTCCACCGAGAACACCCGCTCGACCAGTTGCGACAGCACCGCCGTCTGATAACCGGAACCGGTGCCGATCTCCAGTACCTTATCCAGCGGCCCGGCCTCCAGCAGCAGTTCGCTCATGCGCGCCACCATATAAGGCTGGGAAATGGTCTGGTTGTTGCCGATCGGCAGTGCGGTGTCCTCGTAGGCACGGTGTGCCAGCGCTTCATCGACAAACAGGTGTCGCGGGGTCCGACGGATCACTTCCAGCACGCTGGCGTTGGAAACACCCTCTTCGTACAGACGCTGGATCAGGCGCTCTCGGGTTCGCTGGGACGTCATCCCGATGCCGCTGCGCAGTCTGTCGTCTTGTTCACGAGCCATTAATTGAGGCCCTCCAGCCAGCCGTCGAGACTTCTGAAGGCATCATTGAAGGTGCGATCGAGCTGCAACGGAGTGATGGATACGTAACCCTGCATCACCGCATGGAAATCGGTACCCGGCCCGCCGTCTTCCGCGTCACCTGCCGCCGCGATCCAGTAACCGGCCTTGCCGCGCGGGTCCACGACTTTCATCGGTGCCGCCGCACGGGCGCGATGGCCGAGACGGGTCAGTTGAATGCCGCGAATGCGATCGATCGGCAGATTAGGAATGTTCACGTTCAACACCGTGCGCGGTGGCAGATCGAGCCTGGCGTGGGCTTCGACCAGTTTGCGCGCAAAGTAGGCCGCCGTAGGCAGGTTGTCGACCAGCCGCGAAACCAGCGAGAAGGCAAACGACGGGCGCTCGAGAAAGCGGCCCTCGAGGGCGGCTGCCACCGTTCCGGAATACAGCACGTCATCACCCAGGTTGGCGCCGAGGTTGATGCCCGAAACCACCATGTCCGGCACGCGTTCCAGCAAACCGTTGAGCCCCAGGTGGACGCAGTCGGTCGGCGTGCCATTGAGGCTGATAAAACCGTTGTCCAGGTATTGCGGGTGCAACGGACGGTCGAGTGTCAGCGAACTGCTGGCACCGCTCTTGTCCTGTTCCGGGGCGATAGCCACGCACTCGGTGTAATCCGCCAGCGCAGCATAAAGCGCGGCAAGACCGGGCGCAGTCACCCCATCATCGTTAGAAATCAGAATACGCATGGGCTGTCCGTCTGCCCCACCGGCACCAGATCAACGAGTTCGCGCACCAATACGGTGGCGAAGCATCCGGCCGGGAGGACGAATTCCAGTTGCAGAATGTCAGGCTCGGGATAATGCCACGTCAACCCGCCAATGGGCAGCCGCAGGATGCGACGTTCGTGGCTCATACCGGCATTAATCAACCAATCACGCAGATCCGCCTCGCGTGCGGCAATCCCCTGCTCCAGATCATGGACAACCCCTGCAGCCGGCGAGTCACCTTCGCCCCACTGCGGGCCGGTCGGGTGCAGGTCGAGAATCGCCAGACGCGGGTCACTGCACTCGGCTTCACCTGCCGGAAAAAAGCTGCGGCTGTCGGTGAACGCCAGCAGATCGCCGACCTGGGCACGTTGCCAGGTGCCATCGGCCACCCGCGCCGCGAGTACCTGATTGAACAGAAAACTGCGCGCGGTCGACAGCAGGCGCGAACGCACGTTGCGCTGCTCCGGCAGTGCCTTGCGCGCCGCCCACGAACGGGCATCGACGACATTGCCGCCATCATGGCCGAAACGCTGAGCGCCGAAGTAGTTCGGGATACCTTGTTTGGCGATCAGTTGCAGACGCTCGTCGATGGCGGCTTTGTCGCCATTGAACTGGGTCAGGCGCAAGGTGAAACCGTTGGCCGAATGCGCACCGCGTTGCAGCTTGCGCTTGTGTCGAGTGGTCTTGAGGATTTTCAGCGTATCGTTTTCCGCCGCCGACAGATCCGGATCAGCCTTGCCCGGCAGTTGCACGCTGAACCACTGACGGGTCAGCGCCTGACGATCTTTCAGGCCGGCATAGCTGACCGTACGCAATGGCACGCCGGCAGCCTTGGCGATGCGTCGTGCCGCTTCCTCGGTGTTCAGACCGCGCTTTTCCACCCAGATCCACAGGTGCTCACCATCACCGCTGAAGGGAATGTCGAGCACTTCATCGACCTGGAAATCTTCGGCGATGGCTTTCAGTACCGCGGTGCCAAGGGCGTCACCATAGGCCCGCGGGCCAAGCAGTTGCAGTTCGTTCATGCGCGCAGCAACAAGGCAACGGAATGCACGGCAATGCCTTCTTCGCGACCGACGAAGCCGAGCTTCTCGGTGGTGGTGGCTTTCACGTTCACTTGATCCAGTTCTACTTGCAGATCCGCGGCAATCAGCGCGCGCATCGATTCGATATGGGGGGCCATTTTGGGGGCCTGAGCAACGATGGTGTTGTCGACGTTGCCGACCTTCCAGCCTTTGGCGTGGATCAGGCTGACCACATGCCGCAGCAGCACACGACTGTCGGCGCCCTTGAATTGCGGGTCGGTGTCCGGGAAATGCTTGCCGATATCACCCAGCGCAGCCGCGCCGAGCAAGGCATCGCTCAAGGCGTGCAGCAGGACGTCACCGTCGGAGTGAGCGAGCAGCCCGAAGCCGTGTGCGATTCGCACGCCGCCCAGAGTAATGAAATCGCCTTCAGCGAAACGGTGCACATCATAGCCGTGGCCAATACGCATAAAAAAACGCCCCGAATTTTGTCAGGGCGTGATTCTACCTGCATTAACCCTTCAGAGCGCGCGCGTGATGCTGCAAGTGGTCGTCAATGAAGCTCGCAATGAAGAAATAGCTGTGGTCGTAGCCCGGTTGCAGGCGCAACGTCAGCGGATGACCCGCTTGTTTTGCCGCTTGTTGCAAGGCTTCGGGTTTGAGCTGGGTGGCGAGGAAGTCGTCGCGGTCACCCTGATCAACCAGCAATGGCAGTTTCTCGTCCGCGTCGGCGATCAGTGCACAGGCATCCCATTCGCGCCATTTCGAACGGTCTTCGCCCAGATAGCGGCTGAACGCTTTCTGACCCCACGGGCAATCCATCGGATTGTTGATCGGCGAAAACGCTGACACCGACTGGTAACGTCCCGGATTGCGCAACGCACAGACCAGTGCACCGTGACCGCCCATGGAGTGGCCGCTGATGCTGCGCTTGTCCGAGGCCGGGAAATGCGCTTCAACCAGTGAAGGCAATTCCTGCACGACATAGTCATGCATCCGATAGTGACGCGACCATGGTTCCTGCGTGGCATTCAGATAGAACCCGGCACCGAGACCGAAATCCCAGGCCCCGTCAGGATCCCCCGGTACATCCGGGCCACGCGGGCTGGTGTCCGGCGCCACGATGATCAGGCCGAGTTCGGCCGCCATGCGCATCGCGCCGGCTTTCTGCATGAAGTTCTCGTCCGTGCAGGTCAGGCCCGACAGCCAGTACAGCACCGGCAACTTGCCGCCCTGCTCTGCCTGCGGCGGCAGGTACACGGCGAACACCATGTCGCAGCCCAGCACCTCGGATCGATGCCGATAGCGTTTGTGCCAGCCGCCGAAACTTTTCTGACAGGAGATGTTTTCCAGACTCATGTAGGACTCCTACGCAACCACGGCTGCACACTGGCAACCGTGGCATCGCGATTGATCAGAAATGAATGACGGTACGGATGCTCTTGCCTTCGTGCATCAGGTCGAAGGCCTTGTTGATGTCTTCCAGGCCCATGGTGTGGGTGATGAAGGTGTCCAGCGGGATTTCGCCGCTCTGTGCCATGTCGACATAGCTTGGCAATTCGGTACGGCCACGCACGCCGCCGAACGCCGAACCGCGCCAGACGCGACCGGTCACCAACTGGAATGGACGGGTGGCGATTTCCTGGCCAGCACCGGCCACGCCGATGATCACCGACTCGCCCCAGCCTTTATGGCAGCACTCGAGGGCTGCGCGCATCAGTTGCACGTTGCCGATGCATTCGAAGGAGAAGTCGACGCCGCCATCGGTCATGTCGACGATCACTTCCTGGATCGGACGATCGAAGTCTTTCGGGTTCACACAGTCGGTGGCACCCAGTTGCCTGGCGATTTCGAACTTGGCCGGGTTGATGTCGATGGCGATGATGCGCGAAGCCTTGGCCTTCACTGCACCAATCACCGCCGACAGACCGATACCGCCGAGACCGAAGATGGCCACGGTGTCGCCCGGTTTGACCTTGGCGGTGTTGATCACCGCACCGATCCCGGTGGTCACGCCGCAACCGAGCAGGCAGACCTTTTCCAGCGGCGCATCCTTGGAGATCTTGGCCACGGAGATTTCCGGCAGCACGGTGTACTCGGAGAACGTCGAGGTACCCATGTAGTGGAAAATCGTTTGGCCCTTGTAGGAAAAGCGCGAAGTGCCGTCCGGCATCAGGCCCTTGCCCTGGGTGGTGCGAATGGCCTGACACAGGTTGGTCTTGCCCGACTTGCAGAACTTGCACTGACCGCATTCCGGGGTGTACAGCGGAATGACGTGGTCGCCGACGGCCACGGAAGTCACGCCTTCGCCGATCGCTTCAACGATGGCGCCACCCTCGTGGCCGAGGATCGACGGGAAGATACCTTCCGGGTCAGCACCGGACAGGGTGTAAGCGTCAGTGTGGCAAACCCCGGAAGCCACCACGCGCAGCAACACTTCACCGGCCTTGGGCATGGCGACATCGACTTCTACGATTTCCAGCGGCTTCTTGGCCTCGAAGGCAACGGCGGCGCGCGACTTGATCATGCTGACTCTCCAGTGAATCCATTGAATAAAAACCAGACAAGGAGTGTAGTCCAGCGCCGCTTGATGAATAATCCGGGCAAAAGCAAAACATTATTGCCATACAGGGATAATCCCGATGTCTGAAAACCGCTGGGAAGGCATCGACGAGTTCGTCGCCGTTGCCGAATGCAGCCAGTTCACCGCGGCTGCCGAGCGCCTGGGCGTTTCTTCCTCGCACATCAGTCGACAAATCGTACGACTGGAAGAGCGTTTGCAGACGCGACTGCTGTACCGCAGCACCCGGCGCGTCACACTGACCGAAGCCGGCCAGACCTTCCTGCAACATTGTCAACGCCTGCAGGACGGTCGCGAAGAAGCGTTGCGCGCAGTCGGCGACCTGACCAGCGAACCCAAAGGCATGCTGCGTATGACCTGCGCCGTGGCGTATGGCGAACGCTTCATCGTGCCGCTGGTGACCCGGTTCATGGGGCATTACCCGCAATTGCGCATCGACATTGAACTGACCAACCGCCAACTCGATCTGGTGCACGAAGGCCTGGACCTGGCGATCCGCCTCGGTCGTCTTCAGGATTCCCGGCTGGTGGCGACCCGACTGGCACCGCGGCGCATGTATTTGTGTGCGTCGCCCTCCTACCTGGAACGGTACGGGCGCCCACACAGCCTGTCGGAACTAGGGCGACACAATTGCCTGATCGGCAGCTCGGACATCTGGCAGCTTGAACAAAACGGGCGGGAATTTTCCCAACGGGTGCAGGGAAACTGGCGCTGCAACAGTGGGCAAGCAGTGCTGGATGCAGCCTTACAAGGCGTCGGATTGTGTCAGCTGCCGGACTATTACGTGCTGGAACATCTGCACAGCGGTGCGTTGATTTCTTTGTTGGAGGCGCATCAACCGCCGAATACGGCAGTGTGGGCGTTGTATCCACAGCAGCGGCACTTGTCGCCCAAGGTGCGCAAGCTGGTGGATTTTCTCAAGGAAGGTTTGGCCGAGCGGCCGGAGTACCGGATTTAACGACGATTGGCCCAGCGCTGGCGCAACCATTCGAGATCTTCGGGGCGGGTGACTTTCAGATTATCCGCGCGGCCTTCGATCAGGCGCGGCGCCAACCCGGCCCACTCCATCGCCGAAGCTTCATCGGTGATGACTGCATTCGCCACCAGACTGTCAGCCAAAGCCCGGTGTAAGGCACCGAGTCGGAACATCTGCGGCGTATAGGCTTGCCAGATCACGCTGCGATCCACGGTTTCCAACACTCGACCGTGTTTGTCGACCCGTTTCAGGGTGTCCTTCGCCGGCACGGCCAGCAAACCGCCGACCGGATCGTTTGCCAGTTCAGCGAGCAGTTTGTCGAGATCGTCACGGCTCAGATTGGGCCGTGCCGCATCGTGCACCAGCACCCAATCCTCATCGTCGGCACCTTGGGCATGCAGATGAAGCAAAGCATTGAGTACCGAGCCGGAACGTTCGGCTCCACCGTCGACCCGCTGAATTCGCGGATCGCTGGCGCTGGCCAGGTTCGGCCAGTAAGGGTCATCGACGGCAAGACTGACCACCAGCCCCTTGAGGCTCGGGTGATCGAGGAAACAGCCGAGGCTGTGTTCGAGAATTGTGCGCCCGCCCAGTTGCAGATATTGCTTGGGACGGTCCGCGGCCATACGGGCACCGATGCCCGCGGCAGGAATCACGGCCCAGAAGGCCGGCAGGGAATCGATCATTGGGCCAACTGGTAAAGGGTTTCGCCGTCCTTGACCATGCCCAGTTCGTGACGAGCCCGCTCTTCAACGGTCTCCATGCCTTTCTTCAACTCGCTGACTTCAGCGTCCATCACCCGGTTGCGCTCCAGCAAGGCTTCGTTCTCGGCGTGCTGTTCAGCAATCTGCTGATTCAGTTCGGCGACTTGCGCCAGACTGCCATTGCCCACCCACAGGCGGTACTGCAGACCGGCCAGCAGCAAGAGCAAGACGAGAAACAACCAGTAAGGACTGCGCATCGAATATCAGGTATCCAGTGAAAAAAGACAGCCACGTCAAAACTTTGAAGCATCTGATAGCACGAAGCCTGGAATATCCAGGCTTGTGCATATAAGGCATCAGATTAGTGGCAAATCCATCGCTGTCACGACTTTTCCGACACAATCCGGTGTCTTTCTATCATTTACTGCTCAGCCGCGAAACTCGCTGCGACCGTTGTACTTGGCCTTGCCATTCAACTGCTCTTCGATACGCAGCAGTTGGTTGTACTTGGAAACGCGGTCGGAACGGCACAGAGAGCCGGTCTTGATCTGGCCAGCCGAAGTACCCACGGCCAGGTCGGCGATGGTCGAATCTTCGGTTTCGCCCGAACGGTGCGAGATCACGGCGGTGTAACCGGCAGCCTTGGCCATCTGGATGGCTTCCAGGGTTTCGGTCAGGGTGCCGATCTGGTTGAACTTGATCAGGATCGAGTTGGCGATCTTCTTGTCGATGCCTTCTTTCAGGATCTTGGTGTTGGTCACGAACAGGTCGTCGCCAACCAGTTGGGTCTTGGCGCCGATCTTGTCGGTGAGGATCTTCCAGCCAGCCCAATCGGACTCGTCCAGACCGTCTTCGATCGAGATGATCGGGTAACGTTCAGTCAGACCTTTGAGGTAGTCGGCGAAACCTTCAGCGGTGAACACCTGGCCTTCGCCGGACAGGTTGTACTTGCCGTCTTCGAAGAACTCGCTGGCCGCGCAGTCCAGAGCCAGTGTCACGTCGGTGCCCAGCTTGTAACCAGCGTTGGCAACGGCTTCGGAAATCACTTTCAGCGCGTCTTCGTTGGAAGCCAGGTTCGGCGCGAAACCGCCTTCGTCACCCACGGCAGTGCTCAGGCCACGGGCCTTCAGAACGGCTTTCAGGTGATGGAAAATCTCGGTGCCCATGCGCAGGCCTTCCGAGAAAGACTTGGCGCCGACCGGCTGAACCATGAATTCCTGGATGTCGACGTTGTTGTCGGCATGTTCGCCACCGTTGATGATGTTCATCATCGGAACCGGCATCGAGTAAACGCCCGGGGTGCCGTTCAGGTTGGCGATGTGAGCGTACAGCGGCAGGTCCTGATCCTGTGCAGCTGCCTTGGCCGCAGCCAGGGAGACGGCGAGGATGGCGTTGGCGCCCAAGGTCGCTTTGTTATCAGTACCGTCCAGCTTGATCATCGCGTGATCCAGGGCTTTCTGGTCGCTTGGGTCGGTGCCCAGCAGCAGATCGCGGATCGGACCGTTGATGTTGGCTACCGCCTTGAGCACGCCCTTGCCCAGATAACGGCTCTTGTCGCCATCACGCAGCTCGAGCGCTTCACGCGAGCCAGTGGATGCACCGGACGGCGCGCAGGCGCTGCCGATGATGCCGTTGTCGAGAAGCACGTCCGCTTCCACGGTGGGATTGCCACGGGAGTCGAGAACTTCACGACCTTTGATGTCGACGATTTTTGCCATTGTTGTAAACACTCCAAAGTTGACGAAAACGACGCAGCTAGAGGAAATCTTTTTACCGTCGGCAAGTGTTGTGCAACGGGCAGCTTGCAGACGACAACGCTCATACCCGAGGGCATGAGCGACAAATCGTGCGGTACTTTACCGGAGAATTGAGGTTTACGCGGTTTCTACCGTCGGAAAACTCTTCACCAGTTCGTCCAGGGCTTTGAGCTGGGCCAGGAATGGCTCCAGTTTGTCCAGACGCAAGGCGCAAGGGCCGTCGCATTTGGCGTTGTCCGGATCCGGGTGCGCCTCAAGGAACAGGCCCGCCAGCGACTGGCTCATGCCAGCCTTGGCCAGGTCGGTGACCTGGGCGCGGCGACCGCCGGCGGAGTCGGAACGACCGCCCGGCATCTGCAGCGAATGGGTCACGTCGAAGAATACCGGGTACTCGAACTGCTTCATGATGCCGAAGCCGAGCATGTCGACCACGAGGTTGTTGTAGCCGAAGCTCGAACCGCGCTCGCAGAGGATCAACTGATCGTTACCCGCTTCCACGCACTTGTTCAGGATGTGTTTCATTTCCTGAGGTGCGAGGAACTGGGCTTTCTTGATGTTGATGACGGCATTGGTCTTGGCCATCGCGACAACCAGATCGGTCTGGCGCGACAGAAAGGCCGGCAGCTGGATGATGTCGCAGACCTCGGCGACGACTGCGGCCTGGTCAGGCTCGTGGACGTCGGTGATGATCGGCACGCCGAAGGCTTGTTTGATGTCCTGGAAGATGCGCATACCCTCTTCCAGGCCAGGACCGCGATAGGAGGTCACAGAAGAACGGTTGGCCTTGTCGAAACTGGCCTTGAACACGTAAGGGATACCTAGTTTTTCGGTGACCCTCACATACTCTTCGCAAACCTGCATGGCCATGTCACGGCTTTCCAGCACGTTCATGCCACCGAACAGCACCATGGGCTTGTCGTTGGCAATCTCGATGTCGCCGACGCGGATGATCTTCTGTGCCATCGGGGTTACGCCTTCTTCTGGTGTTGAGCCAATGCTGCTTTGACGAAGCCGCTGAACAGCGGATGGCCATCGCGTGGCGTCGAGGTGAACTCTGGGTGGAACTGGCAAGCGACGAACCATGGATGATCCGGTGCTTCGACCACTTCAACCAGCGCGGCATCGGAAGAACGACCGGAAATCTTCAGGCCGGCCTCGATGATCTGCGGCAGCAGGTTGTTGTTCACTTCGTAACGGTGACGGTGACGCTCGACAATCACATCCTTGCCGTAGCAGTCGTGCACCTTGGAGCCGGGTTCGAGCAGGCATTCCTGAGCGCCGAGGCGCATGGTGCCGCCCAGGTCGGACGCTTCGGTACGCACTTCAACGGCGCCGGTGGCGTCTTCCCACTCGGTGATCAGACCGACAACCGGATGGCCGCTGGCGCGATCGAACTCGGTGGAGTTGGCATCTTTCCAGCCCAGCACGTTACGGGCGAACTCGATGACCGCCACTTGCATGCCAAGGCAGATACCCAGGTACGGAACCTTGTTTTCGCGAGCGTACTGAACGGCAGTGATCTTGCCTTCCACGCCACGCAGACCGAAGCCGCCCGGAACGAGAATCGCGTCGACGCCTTCCAGCAGCGCGGTGCCCTGGTTCTCGATGTCTTCGGAATCGATATAGCGCAGGTTGACCTTGGTACGGTTGGTGATGCCGGCGTGACTCATCGCTTCGATCAGCGATTTGTAGGCGTCCAGCAGCTCCATGTACTTGCCGACCATCGCGATGGTGACTTCGTGCTCTGGATTGAGCTTGGCATCGACGACCTTTTCCCACTCGGACAGGTCGGCGCCGTTGCATTGCAGGCCGAAACGCTCGACGACGAAATCGTCCAGACCCTGAGCGTGCAGCACGGCCGGGATCTTGTAGATGGTATCGACGTCTTCCAGGGAGATCACCGCACGTTCTTCAACGTTGGTGAACAACGCGATCTTGCGACGCGACGACACATCCACCGGATGGTCGGAACGGCAGATCAGCACGTCTGGCTGCAGACCGATCGAACGCAGCTCTTTCACCGAGTGCTGGGTTGGCTTGGTCTTGGTTTCGCCAGCGGTGGCGATGTACGGAACCAGGGTCAGGTGCATCAGCATCGCGCGCTTGGAACCGACTTCCACACGCAACTGGCGAATGGCTTCGAGGAATGGTTGCGATTCGATGTCGCCAACGGTACCGCCGATTTCCACCAGGGCCACGTCGGCATCGCCGGCACCCTTGATGATGCGACGCTTGATTTCGTCAGTGATGTGCGGAATCACCTGGATGGTTGCACCCAGGTAGTCACCACGGCGCTCTTTGCGCAGCACGTGCTCGTAGACACGGCCGGTGGTGAAGTTGTTGTTCTGGGTCATGGTCGTGCGGATGAACCGCTCGTAGTGGCCCAGGTCCAGGTCGGTCTCGGCGCCGTCGTGGGTGACGAACACTTCACCGTGCTGGAACGGGCTCATGGTGCCCGGGTCGACGTTGATGTACGGATCCAGCTTCAGCATGGTGACCTTAAGCCCCCGCGCCTCCAGGATGGCCGCCAATGAAGCCGATGCAATGCCTTTCCCCAAAGAAGAAACAACACCGCCCGTGACGAATATGTAGCGCGTCATGAAAAACCCTAGAAGTCTGCGTTAAAGCGGTCCGAGCCGCCGGGGAAAGCGAAGGAAGGCCGAAGCCCCCGATCACCTGCATTAATCACAGTGCACCTTTCAAAAAAACCGCCGCGTTGGGACAGACCGGAAGTGAAAACACCGGTACGTTGCTCGCTACACATTTTTTGGAATCGCCCAGCAAAGACTGCTTGGTAATCGGCAACTCCTGCAATTCAGGCGAATCCACAGAAGTTGTATCAAGAAGGGAGCGTAGTCTACCGGAATGCCCCCTTCATCTCAAACCTTGATCTTCGTCCGAAGGCTGCCAATGCAATCGCCAGCCTTGCAGCGCATTGCCGTCGAGCCCCGGCAGGTTCGCCACGGCGAGCAATTCTTCATCGCGAAACAGCAGCGGCAATCTGCCACGCACGAAACCCGGCACCGCGCGCTCATTGAGCAGGCGCTTGAGATCGCGATGACCGCGCCCTGCCAGATCCATCACCTCGCCGCCCTGACGGTAGCGGATTTGCAGCGGCCCCACGGGAGTCTGGCCGATGAACGTGACACGCCCGTTATGGGGCAAGCGTAGCGCTGACGACAGGTCGTGCCAGCTGCCGCTGACCACCGGCGTACGCAACCATTGCCCGCTGAGCCACCACAGACGACCGACGCTTCGATGCAGCTCGCCATCCGCCAGACGCCAGACCGGAGCGGCATCGTTACCGGCATCGCGCAGGTCGATCCAACCCGACCAATGGTCGGTATCCGGCAGTCGGGTCAGCGGCTCAAGCCAGTGACTGAGAGCGTTTCGCTGACGGGCATCGGACAAGCCCGCGATCGCCGCAAACTCCAGTGATGGCAATCCTGACCACTCGAAACCACCGGGCATGCTCGCTTGAGCCAGATCGATTTGCGCCAGCTCATCGAGCAAGCCTTGCGCCTCACGCAGATGCGCCGCACTGCGGGCCATGCTGGCGTGAGCCTGAGGCCAGCGACCAGCCAGCAGCGGCATGACCTGGTGGCGCAGGTAGTTGCGCGAAAACTGTCGATCCTGATTCGACGGATCCTCGACCCAGAGCAGGCCATGGTCCTGTGCGTAGGCTTGCAGCTCTGAACGCGTGACGTCGAGCAACGGCCGAACCAGACTGCCCTGCCCCAGCGCTCGCGTGGCCGGCATTCCGGACAGCCCGCGCACACCGGCGCCACGCAGCAGGCGGAACAACAGCGTTTCGGCCTGATCGTCGCGGTGCTGGCCCGTCATCAAGACATCATTGATCCGAGTCGCCGAAGTGAATGCCGCATAACGAGCATCCCGCGCCGCACGCTCAAGGCTGGCGCCCTTTTGCACAGTCACGTGAACAATCTGCAATGGAATGCCCAAGGCATCACAGACAGCCTGGCAATGCGCCGGCCACGCATCGGCCGCGGCCTGAAGACCGTGATGAACATGGATTGCGCTTAGCGGCGGAAGGGATTCGGATTTAGCGAGAGTTGCCAGAAGGTGCAGCAGGACGGTGGAGTCGAGGCCGCCCGAGAAAGCGATACGCCAATGAGCCGCATCGAGCCAGGGCGTGAGACTGCGCAGAAGCCTGGAAGGCAAATCAATCGAGGGCTGACCCATTTATCTACCTTTTCACAAACCAAATGTGGGAGCGGGCTTGCTCGCGAAAGCGGTGAAACAGCCAACACAGTTGTTGAATGTTACATCGCATTCGCGGGCAAGCCCGCTCCCACAGTGTTTTGCATTGTCAGCCAAAACGGCGTTCGATCAGAGGCCGTAGCTCATCAGACGATCGTAACGACGCTTGAGCAGCGCTTCGTTGTCGAACTTCTTCAGCATCGCCAGTTGCGAGCTCAGCTCTGCGCGGATCGATGCGGCGGCCGCAGCCGGATCGCGGTGAGCGCCGCCCAGAGGCTCGCTGATCACTTTGTCGACAATGCCCAGGCCTTTCAGACGCTCGGCGGTGATACCCATCGCTTCAGCAGCATCCGGCGCCTTCTCTGCGGTTTTCCACAGAATCGAAGCGCAACCTTCCGGCGAGATCACCGCGTAAGTCGAGTACTGCAGCATGTTCAACTGGTCGCACACGCCGATCGCCAGTGCGCCGCCCGAACCACCTTCACCAATCACGGTGGCGATGATCGGGGTTTTCAGACGAGCCATGACGCGCAGGTTCCAGGCGATCGCTTCGCTCTGGTTGCGCTCTTCGGCGTCGATCCCTGGGTAGGCGCCCGGGGTGTCGATGAAGGTCAGGATCGGCATCTTGAAACGCTCGGCCATTTCCATCAGGCGGCAAGCCTTGCGGTAGCCTTCCGGACGCGGCATGCCGAAGTTGCGGCGTACCTTTTCACGCACTTCACGGCCCTTCTGGTGACCGATCACCATCACTGGCTGGTCTTCCAGACGTGCCACGCCGCCCACAATGGCTGCGTCGTCGGAGAAGTGACGGTCACCGTGCAGTTCGTCGAACTCGGTGAAGATGTGGTCGATGTAGTCCAGGGTGTAAGGACGTTTCGGGTGACGCGCCAGACGTGCGATCTGCCAGCTGGTCAGCTTGCCGAAGATGTCTTCGGTCAGCGTCTTGCTCTTGTCCTGCAGGCGGGAGATCTCATCGCCGATATTCAGCGAATTGTCATTACCGACCAAGCGCAACTCTTCGATCTTGGCTTGCAGGTCGGCGATCGGCTGTTCGAAATCTAGAAAATTCGGGTTCATAGGCGTCCGTCTTGGGTCGTGTCCCAAATGAGCTTGGGCCGGCCGGTTGTCTATTCGCGCCCTACCTTAAGGGAGAGGCGCGCTGAGGTCGAGATTAAAAATTCAGGTCGTGGGCAGGCGCTTTGATGGCACCTGCCGGTCAACGGTATTGGAGGAAGACGTTGTCTCGCCCGAACTGGTCACGCAGGGCTTGAATCAAGGCATCCGCCGGGTCGATCCGCCAGGTCTCGCCAAACTGCAGCAAGGTCTTCGCATCGGGACTGGTGTATTCCATGGTGATCGGGCACGCTCCGCGATGACGCTTGAGCAAATCACCCAACCAGCGTAGCTGATCGCCTTTAAGATCCTGGGTCTGCAACTTCAGGCGCAGACTCTCGGCGAGGTTGGTGCGCGCATCTTCCATGCTCATCACCCGCTTGACCCGCAGCCGCAGGCCACCGGAGAAGTCATCGTTGCTGACCTCACCTTCGACCACCACCATCGCATCGGTCTGAAGCAACGATTGCGCGGAGTGAAACGCATCGGCGAACAGCGACGCCTCGATCCGCCCGGAGCGGTCGTCGAGGGTGATGAAGCCCATCTTGTCGCCCTTTTTGTTCTTCATCACTCGCAGGGCAATGATCATCCCCGCCACGGTCTGGGTGTCGCGGGCCGGTTTCAGGTCGATGATGCGCTGACGGGCAAACCGGCGGATTTCACCTTCGTATTCGTCGATCGGATGGCCGGTCAGGTACAGGCCAAGAGTGTCCTTTTCACCCTTGAGGCGTTCCTTGAGGGTCAACTCCTTGGCCTTGCGATGCAGCGCGTAAACGTCTGCGTCTTCCTCGACGAACAACCCGCCAAACAGGTCGGCATGACCACTGTCTCGGGTGCGCGCAGTCTGTTCGGCCGACTTGATGGCTTCTTCCATCGCCGCCAGCAAGACCGCGCGATTGCGGTCGATATTGGCCTGATAAGCCTTTTGCTCGTCATGGAAGAACGGACCGAGGCGATCCAGCGCGCCGCTGCGGATCAGACCGTCCAGCGTGCGCTTGTTGATGCGTTTGAGGTCGACCCGGGCGCAGAAGTCGAACAGATCCTTGAACGGACCGGCCTGACGGGCCTCGGTGATCGCCTCCACCGGGCCTTCGCCGACGCCTTTGATTGCGCCCAGACCATACACGATGCGGCCTTCGTCGTTCACCGTGAACTTGAACTCCGAAGTGTTCACGTCCGGCGCGTCGAGCCGCAGCTTCATCGTGCGCACTTCCTCGATCAAGGTCACGACCTTGTCGGTGTTGTGCATATCCGCCGACAGTACCGCAGCCATGAACGGCGCCGGGTAGTGAGCCTTCAACCAGGCAGTCTGGTACGACACAAGACCGTAGGCGGCGGAGTGGGATTTGTTGAAGCCGTAACCGGCGAATTTCTCTACCAGGTCGAAAATGTTACCGGCCAGATCCGCGTCGATGTTGTTCTTCGCGCAACCCTCGATGAAACCGCCGCGTTGCTTGGCCATTTCCTCAGGTTTCTTTTTACCCATCGCCCGACGCAGCATGTCCGCACCACCGAGGGTGTAACCGGCCATGACCTGGGCGATCTGCATCACCTGTTCCTGATACAGGATGATGCCGTACGTCGGCGCCAGCACCGGTTGCAGGCCTTCGTACTGGTAATCCGGGTGTGGGTACGCCAGTTCCGCGCGACCGTGCTTACGGTTGATGAAGTCATCCACCATGCCCGATTGCAGCGGGCCCGGACGGAACAGGGCCACCAGTGCGATCAGGTCTTCGAGGCAGTCGGGCTTGAGCTTTTTGATCAGCTCTTTCATGCCACGGGATTCAAGCTGGAACACCGCGGTGGTTTCAGCTTTTTGCAGCAGCTGATAAGTCGGCTTGTCATCCAGCGGGATGAACGCGATGTCCAGCGGCGGCTCGTTGACCTTGGCGCGGTCGCGGTTGATGGTCTTGAGCGCCCAGTCGATGATCGTCAGGGTCCGCAAGCCGAGGAAGTCGAACTTCACCAGACCCGCTGCCTCGACGTCGTCCTTGTCGAACTGGGTTACCAGACCGTCGCCGGCCTCGTCGCAATAGATCGGCGAGAAGTCGGTCAGTTTGGTCGGCGCGATCACCACACCACCGGCGTGCTTACCGACGTTACGCACCACACCTTCGAGCTTGCGTGCCATCTCCCAGATTTCCGCCGCTTCTTCATCGACCTTGATGAAGTCGCGCAGGATTTCTTCCTGCTCGTAGGCTTTTTCCAGGGTCATGCCGACTTCGAACGGAATCATCTTCGACAGGCGATCCGCCAGGCCGAACGACTTGCCCTGGGCCCGCGCAACGTCGCGGACCACAGCCTTCGCCGCCATGGAACCGAAAGTGATGATCTGGCTTACAGCGTTGCGACCGTATTTTTCGGCCACGTAATCGATCACCCGGTCGCGACCATCCATGCAGAAGTCGACGTCGAAGTCGGGCATCGATACCCGTTCCGGGTTGAGGAAACGTTCGAACAGCAGGTCATATTCCAACGGGTCGAGGTCGGTGATCTTCTGTACATAGGCCACCAGCGATCCGGCACCCGACCCCCGGCCCGGCCCCACCGGCACGCCGTTGTTCTTGGCCCACTGGATAAAGTCCATCACGATCAGGAAATAACCGGGGAACCCCATCTGGATGATGATATCCAGCTCGAAATTCAGCCGGTCGACGTAGACCTGACGCTTGGCCTCGTAATCTTCGGTGGTGTCCTTGGGCAGCAGCACGCTGAGGCGCTCTTCCAGACCATCGAACGACACCTTGCGGAAATACTCGTCGATGGTCATGCCATCGGGGATCGGGTAGTCAGGCAGGAAGTGCTTGCCCAGCTTCACGTCGATGTTGCAGCGCTTGGCGATCTCGACGGTGTTTTCCACCGCATCCGGCAGGTCGCTGAACAGCTCGGCCATTTCCTCGGCGCTTTTCAGATACTGCTGGTCGCTGTAGTTCTTTGAACGGCGCGGATCGTCGAGGGCCCGGCCTTCGCCGATGCAGACGCGGGTTTCGTGAGCCTCGAAATCCTCCTGCTTGATGAACCGCACATCGTTGGTGGCGACCAGCGGAGCACCGAGCTTGTCGGCCAGGGCGACGGCGCCGTGCAGCTGTTCTTCATCGTTCGGACGGTTGGTGCGCTGGACTTCCAGATAAAAACGATCCGGGAACACCGCCATCCATTCGCGCGTCAGGGTTTCGGCCTCGGCGGGATTGCCGCCGATCATGGCCATGCCGATCTCGCCCTCTTTGGCGGCGGACAGCATGATCAGGCCTTCGTTGGCCTCGGCGACCCATTCGCGCTCGATGATGATCATGCCGTTGCGCTGACCTTCGATGAAGCCACGGGAAATCAGCTCGGTCAGGTTGCGATAGCCCTGGGCATTCATGACCAGCAGGCTGATGCGGCTCAGCGGACCATCGGGGTCCTTGTTCGACAGCCACAGGTCGGCGCCGCAGATCGGCTTGATCCCGGCGCCCATGGTGTTTTTATAGAACTTGACCAGCGAACACATGTTGTTCTGATCGGTCACCGCAACGGCCGGCATGCCCATGCTGGTCAAGGCCTTGACCAGCGGCTTGATCCGCACCAGCCCGTCGACCAGGGAGTATTCAGTGTGCAGGCGTAGATGAACGAATGAAGCCGGCATAGTGATCCTGTCCAGTTACATAGAGACAACAAGGCCCGGATTGTACCGGGCCTCGAATAAAACATCAGCCTCGCCGCTAAACCGGCGTCAGGCCTTCCAGCGCTTCATAAGCCTGCCGAACCGGGGCAAAAGAACGCCGATGAATCGGCGTCGGCCCCAAACGCACCAGCGCTTCCAGATGAACGGGCGTCGGGTAACCTTTGTGGCCACCGATGCCGTAACCCGGATAGATCAATTCGAACGCCGTCATCTCGCGATCGCGGCTGACCTTGGCCAGAATCGAGGCCGCGGCGATGGCCGGGACCTTGCTGTCGCCCTTGACCACCGCTTCGGAACGCATCGGCAGTTTCGGGCAGCGATTGCCATCGATCATCGCCAGTTTCGGCTGGATGTGCAGGCCGGCGACCGCGCGCTGCATGGCCAGCATGGTGGCATGAAGGATGTTCAGTTCGTCGATCTCTTCGACTTCGGCGCGGGCGATGCACCAGCTCAAAGCCTTCTCGCAGATTTCGTCGTAGAGCTTTTCGCGCTTGGCTTCGGTGAGTTTTTTCGAGTCGTTGAGACCGAGAATCGGGCGGTTCGGGTCGAGGATCACCGCCGCCGTGACGACCGCGCCGCACAACGGGCCGCGACCGACTTCATCGACACCGGCCACCAGTTCTTCGACTTCGGCGACCAAGGTGAAATCCAGGCCCATCTGCATGCTTGTCTTGCTCATCGTGTTTGCCCGATCAGGTTCAGAACGGCGTCAGCCGCCTGATTGGAAGCGTCCAGGCGCAGAGTGCGGTGGATCTCGTCGAAGCCACGAGTCTGCTCTTCGCCACCGTCGATCAACGGCGACAGGGTCTGGGCAAGCGCTTCGACCGTCGCATCATCCTGCAACAATTCCGGGACCAGCAATCGCTGAGCCAGCAGGTTCGGCAGGGACACGTACGGACTCTTGACCATGCGTTTGAGAATCCAGAACGTCAGCGGCGCAAGCCGGTAGGCCACGACCATCGGACGCTTGTACAGCAGCGCTTCCAGGGTTGCCGTACCCGACGCGATCAGTACCGCATTGCAAGCTGCCAAGGCCAGATGGGATTTGCCATCGAGCAGGGTCACCGGCAGATCGCGACCGGCCAGCAGCTCTTCGAGTTGGGCACGACGCTCGGGGTTGGCGCACGGTATGACGAAACGCACGCCGGGACGCATGGCACGCAGACGTTGGGCGGTATCGAGGAACAGCGCACCCAGACGACTGACTTCGCCGCCCCGACTGCCGGGCATCAAAGCCACCAGCGGACCGTCCGGCAGACCGAGTTCGGCACGCGCCGCACTGCGATCGGCCTCCAGTGGAATGGTGTCGGCCAGCGTATGGCCGACGAACCGCACCGGTACGCCCTTCTCTTCGTAGAATCTGGCTTCGAATGGCAGCAGCGTGAGCATCAGGTCGCAGCCTTCGCGGATCTTCAGGACCCGCTTCTGCCGCCATGCCCACACCGAAGGGCTGACGTAGTGCACGGTCTTGATCCCGGCCTGACGCAGCTTGAGTTCGATATTGAGGTTGAAGTCCGGCGCATCGATGCCGATGAATACATCCGGTTTTTCAGTGATAAGCGTCGCGATCAGGTCCTTGCGGCGCTTGAGCAGTTCACGCAGCCGCCCCAGGACTTCCACCAGCCCCATGACCGACAAACGCTCCATCGGAAAATAGGAGGTCAGGCCCTCGGCCTGCATCAACGGACCGCCGACACCGATGAACTCCACCGCAGGATGCTGTGCCTTGAGGGCGCGCATCAGCCCGGCGCCCAGAATGTCACCGGAAGCCTCCCCCGCCACCAGCGCAATACGCAGATTGGCCATGGTCAGCGGGTGATGCCGCGAGTCGACGACTGGATGGAGTCACGGAACATCGCGACTTCCGGGAACTGGGCAGAGGGTTCGGCCAGTTCGGCCAGCGCCTGTTCGACTGTCAGACCCTGGCGATACACGGTTTTGTACGCGCGGCGCAGAGCGTGAATGGCGTCTTCGCTGAAACCGCGACGGCGCATGCCCTCGAAGTTCATGCTGCGCGCTTCGGCCGGGTTGCCAAATACGGTGACGAACGCTGGTACATCCTTGCCGATCGCAGTGCCCATGCCGGAAAAGCTGTGGGCGCCGATATGGCAATACTGATGCACCAGGGTGAAACCGGACAGAATCGCCCAGTCAGCGACGTGCACATGGCCGGCCAGCGCGGTGTTGTTGACCAGGATGCAGTGATTGCCGATGACGCTGTCATGGCCGATGTGGGCATAGGCCATGATCAGGTTGTGATCGCCCAGGGTCGTTTCGGACCGATCCTGAACGGTGCCACGGTGAATCGTCACGCCTTCGCGGATGACGTTGTGGTCACCAATCACCAGGCGGGTTTCTTCGCCCTTGTATTTCAGGTCCGGCGTGTCTTCGCCTACCGAGGAAAACTGGTAGATGCGGTTGTGCTTGCCGATACGGGTCGGACCTTTGAGGATCACGTGTGGCCCGATGACCGTTCCCTCGCCGATTTCCACACCTGCACCGATGATCGACCACGGGCCGACCTCGACGCCATCAGCCAGGACGGCCGACGGATCGATGATTGCGCGAGGGTCAATCAAACTCATAGCTTGCGTTCCGCACAGATGATTTCAGCCGAGCAGACCGGCTTGCCATCGACCGAAGCCTGGCATTCGAACTTCCAGATCTGACGCTTGCAACTGATGAACTTGGCTTCGAGGATCAACTGATCGCCCGGCAGCACTGGCTGGCGGAAGCGCAGTTTGTCGGAACCGACGAAGTAGTAGAGGGTGCCGTCGGCGGGTTTCACGTCAAGCATCTTGAAACCAAGGATCCCGGCAGCCTGAGCCATGGCTTCGATGATCAGCACGCCCGGCATGATCGGGTGCGCAGGGAAGTGACCATTGAAGAACGGTTCGTTGATGCTGACATTCTTGTAGGCGCGAATGCGCTTGCCTTCCGTATCCAGCTCCACTACCCGGTCCACCAGCAGGAACGGGTAACGGTGAGGCAGGTATTCGCGAATCTCGTTGATGTCCATCATTTCGGGGGGAAGCCTATGTAAAGATTGGGAGCGCGACTGACGCGCACTCCTCTAGCAAATCAAGGAGGCAGTCCAGAGGCTGTGCACACTTGATATGGAAATGGTATCAGCCTTCAGATGAAGCATTACCGTCAGGGGTCACTTCCCCGGACCGCTTTTCCAGCTGTTTCAAACGTCGCGCGATGTCATCGAGCTGACGAATACGGGCCGCGCTTTTGCGCCATTCGGCCGCAGGTTGCATAGCTGTGCCGGAAGAGTAGGCGCCCGGCTCGGTAATCGAGTGGGTCACCATGGTCATTCCGGTCAGGAATACGTTGTCGCAAATATCGATGTGCCCTACCAGGCCAACCCCCCCGGCGAGCATGCAGTGCTTGCCGATCTTGGTGCTGCCGGAAATCCCCACGCACGCGGCCATGGCGGTGTGGTCACCGACCTGCACGTTGTGGGCGATCTGAATCTGGTTGTCTAGCTTCACGCCATTGCCGATCACGGTATCGGCCAGTGCGCCGCGGTCGATGGCGGTATTCACGCCGATCTCCACATCGTCGCCGATGGTCACGCCACCGATCTGGGCGATTTTCTGCCAGATGCCCTTCTCGTTGGCAAAGCCGAAGCCTTCACCGCCGAGCACAGCACCGGACTGGATCACCACCCGCTTGCCGATCCGCACATCGTGATACAGCGTGACCCGCGGTGCCAGCCAGCCGCCCTCGCCGATTTCGCTGCGGGCACCGACGACGCAATGCGCACCGAGCGTTACGTCTGCGCCGATTCGCGCACCGGACTCGATCACCACGAAGGGACCGATACTGGCGCTCGGATCGACCACGGCATCCTCGGCAATCACCGCCGTCGAGTGAACGCCGGCAGTTGCCTTGGGCTTCGGATCGAACAAATGGGAAATGCGTGCGTAAGCCAGATAAGGATCCGGCACCACCAGCGCATCACCGGCATAACTTTCGGCGTCGGCAGCCTTGAGCAACAGGGCCGCGGCTTGCGAGTTAGCCAGGTATTTACGGTATTGGGGGTTTGCCAGGAAGCTCAACTGAGCTGGGCCAGCCTCCTGCAAGGTGGCTAGCCCAGTAATTTGCTTCTCGGGGTCGCCACTCAGGGTAGCGCCGAGGAGCTCGGCCAACTGGCCGAGCTTGATGGTCACGGTCATGGGTTACTTCAGCTGATTCATGCGCTCGATAACCTGGCGCGTGATGTCGTACTGAGGTTTGACATCGATGACTGCGCCACGCTCGAACACCAGGTCAAAACCACCTTTCTTGATAACTTCTTCCACTGCGCTATCCAGTTTCGGCTTCAGTTGCTTGAGCATTTCGCGGTCGGCAACAGCCTTGGCTTCGTTCAGTTCCTTGGATTGGAACTGGAAGTCACGGGCCTTTTGCTTGAACTCGAGCTCCAGACGCTCGCGCTCGCCTTGCTGCATCTTGTCGCCACCGGCCATCAGACGGTCCTGAATGCCCTTGGCGCTGCTCTCCAGGGTCTTGAGCTTGGTCAGTTGCGGGCCGAACTTCTTCTCGGCGTCCACGGCGTATTTCTTGGCCGCGTCAGATTCCAGCAGAGCCATCTGATAGTTCAGAACAGCGATTTTCATGTCGGCAAATGCCGGACCTGCCACCAGTACGGAGGCCAGAAGAACCAATTGAGTCAACTTACGCACGATGCACTCCTACAAAATCCATTGTCGTTGTCTTGGGTCAGACGCTTAGAACGTCTGGCCGAGGGAGAATTGGAACACTTGAGTTTCAGCGTCATCCGGTTTCTTGATCGGCATCGCCAGCGCAAAACTCAGCGGGCCCAGTGCGGTGACCCAGGTTACGCCGACACCGACGGAACTGGCCATGTTGCTCAGACTGATGTCGTTGCATTGGGTGTTCGATTTCGTACCGTTGGCGTTCGTAGTATCGGAACACTTGGAGTCGAATACGTTACCGACATCCCAGAATACCGAAGTACGCAGGGAACGCTGATCCTTGACGAACGGCAGCGGGAACAGAACTTCAACACCGCCCTGGATCAGGACGTTACCACCGAACGGCAGCGGATCCTGGTCCGGGTCTCTCAGGGTGCCTGGGTTACTACCCGTACTTGGCGTGCTTCGCGGGCCAAGGGTGCTGTCTTTGAAACCACGGACCGAGTTGAAACCACCAGCATAGTAGTTTTCATAGAACGGCAAGCCGTCGGTCGAACCGTAACCGTCGCCATAACCCAGTTCGGTGTGTAGACGCAGGGTGTAGTTTTCGCTGATCGGCTGGAACAGCTGGCCACGGTAATCAAGTTTGTAGAACGACAGATCGCTGCCTGGAATGGTGGTTTCCAGCGTCAGGCTCTGGGAACGACCGCGAGTCGGCAGTACACCCTTGTTCAAGGTGGATTCGGACCAGCCGGCCGAAGCCTTGAAGTTCAGGTACTTGTCGCCTTCCTTGTTAACGAAGTCGAAAATCTCGTCAACGGTGTAGGTACCCGTCTTGATCTCGTCCTGCTGAGCGGACAGACCGAAGGTCAGACGCGAAGTCTCGCTGATCGGGTAGCCCACGTTCACGCCGGCACCCAGGCTGTCTACCGCATAGCTCGCTACGTCGACGTCGAGGTCTTTGTAGTCGGTGGTGCGGTAGAACGCGTTGTAACCCAGGCTCACGCCATCAGCGGTCCAGTAGGGGTCAACGTAGCCGAAGTTGTAGCGGCTCTGGTATTCGCTGCGGGTCAGGCCCACGCTCACACGGTTACCAGTACCGAGGAAGTTGTTCTGGGTAATCGAACCACCGAGGATCAGACCGGCGCTCTGGGCGAAACCGACGCTGGCGGTGATCGAACCGGAAGCCTGTTCTTCAACGCTGTAGTTCACGTCAACCTGGTCGTCGACACCTGGCACGGCCGGGGTCTCAACGTTGACTTCTTTAAAGAAGCCCAGACGCTCCAGACGAGTCTTGGACTGGTCGATCAGGTAGGTCGAAGCCCAGCCACCTTCCATCTGACGCATTTCACGACGCAGCACCTCGTCCTCGGACTTGGTATTGCCACGGAAATTGATGCGGTTGACGTAGGCACGCTTGCCCGGATCGACAGCAAACAGGATATCGACGGTGTGATCTTCGTCGTGCGGTTGTGGCACGCCGTTGACGTTGGCGAAGGTGTAACCCTCGTTACCCAGACGACGGGTGATCAGTTCGGACGTGGTGGTCATCAGCTTGCGCGAGAACACCTGACCTTTCTGCACCAGCAAGAGCGACTTGACCTGGTCTTCAGGGACTTTCAGGTCACCGCTGAGTTTGACGTCACGAACGGTGTACTTTTCGCCTTCGTTAACGTTGACGGTGATGTAGACGTGCTTCTTGTCCGGGGTGATCGACACCTGGGTCGAAGCGATATCCATGTTGATATAGCCGCGGTCCAGGTAGTAGGAGCGCAGACGCTCCAGGTCACCGGACAGCTTTTCACGGGCGTACTTGTCGTCGTTCTTGAAGAACGACAGCCAGTTGGTGGTTTTCAGTTCGAACAGGTCGGTCAGGTCTTCCTCGGGGAAAACCGTGTTGCCTACCACGTTGATGTGCTGAATGGCTGCGACGGTGCCTTCGTTGATCTTCACTTTCAGACCGACACGGTTGCGCGGCTGCGAGACCACTTCTGTATCGACGGTAGCCGAGTAACGACCTTGCGCAACATATTGACGTTGCAGCTCGTTACGAACACCTTCGAGGGTCGCGCGCTGGAAGATTTCGCCTTCGGCCAGACCGGATTGTTTGAGGCCCTTCATCAGGTCTTCGGTGGAGATCGCCTTGTTGCCTTCGATCTCGATACTGGCGACCGAGGGACGCTCGACGACAGTGATCACCAGAACGTTGCCTTCGCGGCCCAGCTGGATATCTTGAAAGAAACCGGTTTTGAACAACGCACGAGTGGATTCCACCAGGCGACGATCATCCGCCTGCTCGCCGACGTTCAACGGCAAGGCACCAAAGACGCTACCCGCGGAGACCCGCTGGAGGCCATTGACGCGAATATCAGAGATAGTGAAGGACTCGGCGTGAACTTCGGCGATCATCAATACGGTGAGAACCGCAGTTAGCAGCAGACGTTTCATGAAGTCCTTTCTTATTCCAACTGGCAATAAACAAACTGCCGCAAAATGCGGCAGATTCGCAATTCAGCGAAGCGTTACAGTCGACCCAGATCGTTGACCAGAGCAAGCAACATCACTCCGACCACCAAGCTGATACCGATCTGTATCCCCCAACCTTGCACCCGATCCGACAAGGGACGACCACGCGCCCACTCGATCAGATAAAACAACAAATGCCCCCCATCCAGTACAGGAATGGGCAGCAAATTCAGAACCCCCAGGCTAATACTCAGATAAGCAAGGAAATTCAGGAAATCAGCGACGCCCGACTGGGCAGAAGCGCCCGCCACTTTAGCAATGGTTATCGGTCCACTCAAGTTTTTTACCGAGAGCTCGCCGAAGAGCATTTTCTTCAGTGAATCCAGCGTCAGGACGCTCATGGTCCAGGTACGACGGGCCCCCTCGCCAATCGCTGCCAAAGGCCCGTAACTGACCTCGCGGATCATCTCCGGCGGCCAGTCGACAGCCTTCACACCTGCCCCCAGGTAACCGCTTGGCGACTTTTTATCGCCACGCGCGGCCAGTGTCAGAGGGACGTCGATTTGAACACCGTCACGCTCTACGTGCAGCACGATTTTGGTATCAGGACGCGTACGAACGGTGTCGACCACCTGTTGCCAGTCATCCAGCGCCTTGCCATCGAGCGTCAGCAGACGATCACCGGTTTTCAGTCCGGCCGCCTGGGCCGGGCCTTTCGGATCGAGTTCGGCCAGCACCGGCGGCAGGGCCGGGCGCCAAGGGCGAATACCGAGGGAGCGAATAGGATCCGGCTCATCAGCCCCCTTGAGCCATTTATCAAGTGCCAGCACCCGAGGCGAATCCGCCGTGGAACCCTGATCGCGCACCAGCAATTGCAGAGAACCGCTCTCCCCCAGTCGGCGCACCAATTGCAGGTTGACTGCAGCCCAGCCCGAGGTTGGTTCACCGTCGATCGCGACGATTTCCTGTCCCGCGCTCAGCCCGGCCGTTGCGGCGATGCTGCCCGGCTCCACCGAACCAATGACCGGGCGAATCTGTTCGCTGCCGAGCATGGCCAGCACCCAGAAGAACACCAGTGCGAGGAGAAAGTTGGCCACCGGGCCGGCCGCAACAATGGCGATGCGCTGACGAACAGACTTGCGATTGAATGACTGATGAAGCTGATCGGCCGGCACTTCGCCTTCGCGCTCGTCGAGCATCTTGACGTAGCCACCCAGCGGAATGGCCGCAACCACAAATTCGGTGCCCTGCTTGTCATGCCAGCGCAACAGCGGCATGCCGAAGCCCACGGAAAAACGCAGAACCTTGACGCCACAGCGACGCGCGACCCAGAAATGGCCGAATTCGTGAAAGGTGACCAGCACACCCAGAGCGATCAGGGTGCCGGCAATCATATAGAGCGCGCTCATCTACTTTCTCCGCAATCCTGTCCAGTGCCGCGTGAAGCCATGTGTTGCAAGACCTATCGGTCGTGACGCTTCAACCACTGCCCGGCCAATGCCCTGGCAGTCGCGTCCGCGGTAAACACCGCATCGAGATCGTTCAACGCCACTACCGGCTCGAGATTCAAGACTTCCTCGATGATACTCGCGATTTCCAGATAGCGAACCCGTCCGTCGAGAAACGCGGCAACCGCCACTTCATTCGCCGCATTGAGCATGGCCGGGGCGCTGTTTCCGGCCTCGGCAGCCTGGCGCGCCAGACGCAGGCACGGAAAGCGCTCTTCGTCGGGAGCTTCGAAATCCAGGCGCGCAACGGCGAACAGATCCAGCGGCGCCACGCCCGAATCAATGCGCTCAGGCCAGGCCAGGGCGTTGGCAATCGGAGTGCGCATATCGGGGTTACCCAACTGCGCCAACACCGAGCCGTCCACATAATCGACCAGCGAATGAATCACGCTCTGCGGATGAATCACCACCTCGACTTGCGAAGGCTTGGCATCGAACAACCAGCAGGCCTCGATCAACTCGAGCCCTTTGTTCATCATGCTGGCCGAATCCACCGAGATCTTGCGCCCCATCGACCAGTTCGGGTGCGCACACGCCTGATCGGGTGAAACATGCGCCAGCTCGGCCATCGGCGTCTGCCGGAAAGGGCCACCAGAGGCCGTCAGCAAAATCCGACGGACTCCAACGTTACTCAGCCCGCGAGCAAAGTCCTGCGGCATGCACTGAAAAATCGCGTTGTGCTCGCTGTCGATCGGCAACAGAACCGAACCGCTTTTGCGCACCGCCTGCATGAACAAGGCGCCGGACATGACCAGCGCTTCCTTGTTGGCCAGAAGAACTTTCTTGCCTGCCTCGACAGCCGCCAGAGTCGGGCGCAAACCGGCAGCACCGACGATGGCGGCCATGACGGCATCCACTTCCGGCGCGGCAGCGACCTGACACAGGCCTTCCTCACCGACCAGCACCTGCGTCGACAGGCCCGCCGCATGCAAATCGTCCTGAAGATTACGAGCAGCGACGACTTCCGGCACTACTGCATATTTCGGGAGATGGCGAACACACAGGGCAAACAGTTCGCTCAGGCGGGTAAAACCGCTCAGGGCGAAAGCCTGATAGCGCTCCGGATGCCGGGCAATGACATCCAGGGTACTCAGACCGATCGAGCCAGTCGCACCCAGGACGGTAATCTGCTGCGGGCGACTCACGACGCCGCCATCCACAACAGCACCGCGAACACCGGTATCGCCGCCGTCAGACTGTCGATGCGGTCCAGCACGCCACCATGGCCAGGCAGCAGATTGCTGCTGTCCTTGATGCCGGACTGACGCTTGAACATGCTTTCGGTGAGGTCGCCCACCACCGAGATGAAGACAATCACCGCAGCACCGATCAAGCCCTTGAACAGTTGCGCTACCGTCCAGTCACGGAACAGCGCGACCAAGGTGGTGATGACCAGACTCAGCGCCAGACCGCCATACACGCCCTCCCAGCTTTTGCCGGGACTGACTTGTGGCGCCAGCTTGCGCCTGCCGAACGCGCGACCGGAAAAATACGCCCCGATGTCAGCGCCCCAGACCAGTACCATCACGGCCATGATCAGCCAGTTGCCGAGCGGGTATTGCTTGATCTGCACCAGCCCTTGCCAGGCGGGCAACAGAATCAGCAATCCGATCACCAGTTTGCTGGCGGCACTGGACCAGCGCTCGCTGGAACGCGGGTACGTCAGCACCAGCCATGTTGCCAGTGCCCACCAGATCACCGAAGCGCCCAGCACCCAGGGCGCCAGCCCCGGCAGGATGTACATGACGAACAGCATCAGCGCGACCACCGCGGCGTAGCCGACACGAAATGCCTGCGCAGTGAAGCCGGCCAGGCGCGCCCATTCCCAGGCGCCCAGGCTCACGACCAGACCGATGAACAGGGCAAAACCGGAGCCTTCGAGCAGGAAAAATCCGCCCAGAGCGATCGGCAGCAGAATCAGTGCAGTGATGATGCGTTGTTTAAGCATTAAACCCGGGCTCCAGCTTCGACCTGCTCGCTCGTTTTACCGAAACGACGCTGGCGCGAAGCGAAATCGGCCAGCGCATTGCGCATGGCTTCGTGTTTGAAGTCCGGCCAGAACAGGTCGGAGAAATACAACTCGGCGTATGCCAGCTGCCACAAGAGGAAGTTGCTGATGCGGTGCTCGCCGCCAGTGCGAATGCACAAGTCTGGCAACGGCAGATCACCGGTGACCAGACAGGTCTGCAGCAGATCCGGCGTGATGTCTTCCGGCCGCAGATGACCGGCCTGAACCTCACGCGCCAGACGCTGCGCCGCTTGCGCGATATCCCACTGACCGCCGTAGTTGGCGGCGATCTGCAGAATGAATCGGTTGGCACCGGCAGTCATCGCTTCCGCTTCACGCATGGCGGCCTGAAGCTCCGGATGGAATCGCGTTCGGTCACCGATAATGCGCAGGCTGATGTTGTTGTCGTTCAGGCGCTTGGCCTCACGACGCAGCGCCTTGAAGAACAGATCCATCAAGGCGCTGACCTCATCGGCCGGGCGCTGCCAGTTTTCACTGGAAAAGGCGAACAGGGTGAGCACCTCGACCTTGGCCTCGGCACACACCTCGATCACCGCCCGCACAGCATCCACGCCCGCTTTATGCCCGGCAACACCCGGCATAAAGCGTTTTTTTGCCCAGCGATTATTGCCATCCATGATGATCGCGACATGGCGCGGCACCGCGGACGGCGCAGTCTGCTTGGTCTTATCCATTAAAAACTCGACCCTTAAACGGCCATCAGGTCTTTTTCTTTTTCGTCAGTCGCCTTGGTGATCTGAGCTTCGAAGTCCTTGATCAGCTTGTCGATCTCGGCACTTGCACGACGCTCTTCGTCCTCGCTGATCTCCTTGTCCTTGGACAGTTTTTTCAGCTCTCCCATGGCGTCGCGACGAATGTTGCGTACCGCAACGCGAGCATCTTCGGCAGCGGCACGCGCCTGCTTGGTGAAGCCCTTGCGGGTTTCCTCGGTCAGTGGCGCCATCTTGATCAGCAGCAGCTCACCCAGGTTGGTCGGATTCAGGTTCAGACCGGCGCTGCCAATGGCCTTGTCGATTGCGCCGAGCATGTTGCGCTCGAACGGCACGACCTGCAGGGTCTGGTTGTCTTTCACGGTGACACTCGCAACACCGCTCAACGGGGTATCCGAACCGTAATAAGGCACCATCACGCTTCCCAGGATGCTTGGGTGGGCCTTGCCGGTACGGATCTGACCGAATGCGTGGTTCAGCGACTCCAGCGACTTGTGCATGCGCGCCTGGGCGTCTTTCTTGATTTCGTTGATCATTGTTGGACTTCCTCGATCAGAGTGCCTTCAGCGCCACCATGCACGATGTTCAGCAGGGCGCCCGGCTTGTTCATGTTGAATACCCGCAGCGGCATCTTGTGATCGCGGCACAGGCAGATAGCCGTCAGATCCATTACACCCAGCTTGCGATCCAGTACTTCATCGTATGTCAGATGATCGAACTTCTCGGCATGCGGGTCTTTGAACGGATCAGCGGTGTACACGCCATCGACCTTGGTCGCCTTTAGCACGACGTCTGCGTCGATTTCAATGGCGCGCAGGCAGGCTGCCGAATCCGTGGTAAAGAACGGATTGCCGGTACCGGCCGCGAAAATCACCACGTCTTTTGAGTTCAGGTGGCGCATGGCCTTGCGACGGTCATAGTGATCGGTCACACCGACCATGGAGATGGCCGACATCACGATGGCCGAGATATTGGCACGTTCCAGCGCGTCGCGCATGGCCAGAGCGTTCATCACAGTGGCCAGCATGCCCATGTGGTCGCCCGTGACCCGGTCCATGCCGGCCTTGCTCAGCGCTTCACCGCGGAACAGGTTGCCACCGCCGATCACCAGACCGACCTGAACGCCGATGCCGACCAGTTGGCCGACCTCCAGTGCCATGCGATCCAGCACTTTCGGATCGATCCCGAACTCTTCCGAGCCCATCAGGGCCTCGCCGCTAAGCTTGAGTAGAATGCGTTTATAGCGAGCCTGATAACCACTGCCCTGCTGAGCCATTGCGAATCTCTCCTGCGGCGTATTTTAAAAATTCTTTGCGAGCTGTTTACAGCTGGCGTTCACTCTAGCTTGGCGCTGCTTCAGCGCCATCGGAACATGGCTTTGTAAGTCAGTTCCAAGGGGAAACCAATAAAAATTGGTAACCCTATCTGAAAAGAGGCTGCGCGCGTGAGCGGGCAGCCTCTTTCGGGCGACAGTTGAAAAACCGTCTTACTGCTTGGCGGCAGCCACTTGAGCGGCAACTTCGGCAGCGAAGTCATCAACCGGCTTCTCGATGCCTTCGCCTACTTTGAAGTAAGTGAAGGAAACGATTTCAGCACCGGCTTTCTTGGCCAGCTCACCAACCTTGACTTCCGGGTTCATGACGAAAGCTTGCTCTTTCAGCGAGGCTTCGGCTTTGAACTTGGTAATACGACCGTTGATCATGTTCTCAACGATGTTTTCCGGCTTGCCAGCGATCTTGTCGGCATTCAGTTGCAGGAATACGTTCTTCTCGCGCTCGATGGCCTCGGCGGAGATTTCCGACGCGTCCAGGAACTCTGGGTTCGAAGCTGCAACGTGCATGGCGATATTCTTGGCCAGGTCGACGTCGCCGCCGCTCAGAACAACCACTGCACCAATCTTGTTGCCGTGCAGGTAAGCACCTACAACGTCACCCTCAACACGCGCCAGACGACGGATGTTGACGTTTTCGCCACACTTGGCGACCAGGGCTTCACGAGCAGCTTCACGCGAAGCGATCAGCGGAGCCGCGTCAGTCAGCTTCTGAGCGAACGCTTCTTCAAGGCTTTCGCTGACGAAGTTCTTGAAGTCGTCCTGCAGGGCCAGGAAGTCGGTCTGCGAGTTCACTTCCAGCAGAACGGCGGACTTGCCGTCAGCCTTGACGGCGATAGCGCCTTCAGCGGCAACGTTGCCGGCTTTCTTGGCAGCCTTGATGGCGCCCGAAGCACGCATGTCATCAATGGCTTTTTCGATGTCGCCGCCAGCCTTTTCCAGGGCTTTCTTGCAATCCATCATGCCTTCGCCGGTACGCTCGCGCAGTTCTTTGACCAACGCTGCAGTAATTGCTGCCATTTTCAAATTCCTCTTGGATAGGTTTTCAACCATTCCACCCGATCGAACGGGCGTTCAATTCTTCCCGAACCACCTTGTAGCCGCTGCACGTTACAGATGCTGTAGCTGCGCTGCCGATAAATGGTTTTCGAGGTGGCAAAAAGGGGGCCAAGCCCCCTTTTTGCTTACTGAGTCAACGCCAGGGCGTCAATTACTCAGCTGCAGCCTGAGTTTCTTCAGCTGCGAATTCTACAGTACCGCCAGCAACGTTGTTGCGACCGCGGATTACTGCGTCAGCCATCGAACCCATGTACAGCTGGATAGCGCGGATTGCGTCATCGTTGCCTGGGATGATGTAGTCAACGCCTTCAGGGCTGCTGTTGGTATCGACAACGCCGATGACCGGGATGCCCAGCTTGTTGGCTTCGGTGATCGCGATGCGCTCGTGGTCAACGTCGATCACGAACAGTGCGTCTGGCAGACCGCCCATGTCCTTGATGCCGCCCAGGGAGCGGTCCAGCTTCTCAAGATCGCGAGTGCGCATCAGCGCTTCTTTCTTGGTCAGCTTGGCGAAAGTACCGTCTTCGGCTTGTACTTCAAGGTCACGCAGACGCTTGATGGAAGCACGGATGGTCTTGAAGTTGGTCAGCATGCCGCCCAACCAGCGGTGATCGACGTACGGCGAGCCGCAACGTGCTGCTTCTTCAGCAACGATCTTGCCAGCGGAACGCTTGGTGCCGACGAACAGAATCTTGTTTTTGCCCTGGGCCAGACGCTCTACGAAAGTCAGAGCTTCGTTGAACATTGGCAGGGTTTTTTCAAGGTTGATGATGTGAATCTTGTTACGCGCGCCGAAAATGTACTTGCCCATTTTCGGATTCCAGTAACGGGTTTGGTGACCGAAGTGCACACCGGCCTTCAGCATATCGCGCATGTTGACTTGGGACATGATAGTTCCTTGATAAGTCGGGTTGGGCCTCCACGTATCCCAATGACCAACCATTGATCCGAGGATCAAAGGCACCCAGGCCATCGTGTCGACACGTGTGTGGGTTAATGCTCTCGGGGCTATCCCCGGAAAGCGGCGCATTTTATACCACAGGGACGGCGCAAACGGAACCCGGAATCTGCAATCCCGTCAGCGACATGCACGCCAGCCCCTTGGAATCGGGACAATGCGCCACATTGTATAGAGAGAAGCGATGCACGCAGGCGCAGATTTGCGCCTTCGGTCTGTTAGAATCGCGTTTTTCGGGGCCGCAATATCAGCAGTCGCGCCCCTGTTCGTATCAGCAAGCGCCGCCGAGCGCAGAGAGAGCCTGTATGACCGTCACCCTCAAAACCCCCGAGGACATCGCTGGCATGCGTGTCGCCGGCAAACTGGCCGCCGATGTGCTGGAAATGATTGCCGAGCACGTCAAGCCGGGCGTGACCACCGATGAACTGAACCAGATCTGCCACGACTATATCGTCAACGTGCAGCAGGCCATCCCTGCCCCGCTCAACTACAAGGGCTACCCGAAGTCGATCTGCACCTCGATCAACCACGTGGTCTGCCACGGCATCCCGAACGACAAACCGCTGAAAAACGGCGACACCCTGAACATCGACGTCACCGTGATTAAAGACGGTTACCACGGCGACACCAGCCGCATGTTTCACGTCGGCACCGTGCCGGTCTGGGCCGAGCGTCTGTCCCAGGTCACCCAGGAATGCATGTACAAGGCGATCGAAATCGTCAAACCCGGCTGCCGCCTCGGCGACATCGGCGAAATCATCCAGAAGCACGCGGAAAAGAACGGCTTCTCGGTGGTGCGTGAATTCTGTGGTCACGGCATCGGCAAGGTGTTCCATGAAGAACCGCAGATCCTGCACTACGGCCGTGCCGGCACCGGCATGGAACTGAAGGCCGGCATGACTTTCACCATCGAGCCGATGATCAACCAGGGCAAGGCCGACACCAAAGTACTGGGCGACGGCTGGACCGCGATCACCAAGGATCGCAAGCTGTCGGCGCAGTGGGAACACACTTTGCTTGTTACCGACACCGGCTATGAGATCTTCACCCTGCGCAGCGACGACACCATCCCGCGCATCTCGGCCTGATCCAGACACCGTTCCCAGCCTATAGAAGGAAAGCCAATCGATGCCGCAGGTGGATCCCGAACTCTTCGACCGCGGTCAGTTCCAGGCTGAACTGGCCCTGAAAGCGAGTCCCATCGCGGCATTCAAGAAGGCGATCCGCCAGGCCCGCGAAGTGCTCGATGCACGTTTTCGCGCCGGCCGCGATATCCGGCGACTGATCGAAGATCGGGCGTGGTTCGTCGACAACATTCTGCAAAAGGCCTGGGACCAGTTCGACTGGAGCGAAGACGCCGACATCGCGCTGGTCGCGGTCGGCGGCTATGGTCGCGGTGAGTTGCACCCGTACTCCGACATCGATCTGCTGATCCTGCTGGACAGCGCCGACCACGAAATCTTCCGCGATTCCATCGAGCGCTTTCTGACGCTGCTGTGGGACATCGGCCTGGAAGTCGGTCAGAGCGTTCGCTCGGTCGACGAGTGCGCCGAAGAGGCCCGCGCCGACCTGACGGTGGTCACCAACCTGATGGAAAGCCGCACCATCTGCGGCCCCGAGCGCCTGCGCCAGCGCATGCTCGATGTCACCAGCACTGCGCACATGTGGCCGAGCAAGGATTTCTTCCTGGCCAAACGCGCCGAGCAGAAGGCTCGCCACCACAAGTACAACGACACCGAATACAACCTGGAACCCAACGTCAAAGGCTCGCCCGGTGGACTACGGGATATTCAGACGATTCTGTGGGTGGCCCGCCGTCAGTACGGCACCCTGAACCTGCGCGCCCTGGCCGGTGAAGGGTTTCTGGTCGAAAGTGAAAACGCCTTGCTCGCGTCCTCTCAGGAATTCCTCTGGAAGGTGCGTTACGCCCTGCACATGCTCGCCGGTCGCGCCGAAGACCGCCTGCTGTTCGATCACCAGCGCACCATTGCCGGACTGCTGGGTTTTGAAGGCGACGACGCCAAACAGGCCGTCGAAAACTTCATGCAGCAGTACTTCCGCGTCGTGATGAGCATCGCCCAGCTCAGCGACCTGATCATCCAGCACTTCGAGGAAGTCATCCTCGCGCCGGAAGACGAAGCGCCGCCGCAGCCGATCAACTCGCGCTTCCAGCTGCACGACGGCTACATCGAGGCACGCAACGACAACGTATTCCGCCGCACGCCGTTCGCCATGCTCGAGATCTTCGTGCTGATGGCCCAGCAGCCGGAGATCAAAGGCGTACGCGCCGACACCATTCGCCTGTTGCGGGAAAACCGTCACCTGATCGACGACAACTTCCGCAACGACATCCGCAACACCAGCCTGTTCATCGAGCTGTTCAAATGCAAGATCGGCATCCACCGCAACCTGCGGCGGATGAACCGTTACGGCATTCTCGGGCGTTATCTGCCGGAGTTCGGCTTTATCGTCGGGCAGATGCAGCACGACCTGTTCCACATCTATACGGTCGATGCGCACACGCTGAACCTGATCAAACACCTGCGCAAATTGCAGTACTCACAGGTGTCGGAAAAATTCCCGCTGGCCGCCAAGCTCATGGCCAAATTGCCGAAACCCGAACTGATCTACATGGCGGGTCTGTATCACGACATCGGCAAGGGCCGGCACGGCGACCATTCGGATATCGGCGCAGTGGATGCCGAGGCGTTCTGCCAGCGCCACCAACTGCCGGTGTGGGACAGCCGCCTGATCGTGTGGCTGGTGCAGAACCATCTGGTGATGTCGACCACCGCCCAGCGCAAGGACTTGTCCGACCCGCAGGTGATCCATGACTTCGCGCTGGCGGTCGGTGACGAAACTCGCCTGGACTACCTGTACGTGCTGACCGTGGCCGACATCAACGCGACCAACCCGACCCTGTGGAATTCCTGGCGTGCCAGCCTGTTGCGCCAGCTCTACACCGAAACCAAGCGTGCCCTGCGCCGCGGGCTGGAGAATCCGGTGGATCGCGAAGAGCAGATCCGCCAGACCCAGAGCGCAGCGCTGGACATCCTGGTACGCGGCGGCACCGACCCCGACGACGTCGAGCAGTTATGGGCGCAACTGGGCGACGACTACTTCCTGCGTCACACCGCCGGCGATGTGGCCTGGCACACCGACGCCATCCTCCAGCAACCGGCCGACGGCGGTCCGCTGGTGCTGATCAAGGAAACGACCCAGCGCGAATTCGAGGGCGGCACGCAGATCTTTATCTATGCGCCGGATCAGCACGACTTCTTCGCCGTGACCGTGGCCGCGATGGACCAGCTCAACCTGAACATTCACGACGCCCGGGTCATCACGTCCAGCAGTCAGTTCACCCTCGACACCTACATCGTGCTCGATACCGATGGCGACTCGATCGGCGACAATCCGGTCCGGGTCAAACAGATTCGCGAAGGCCTGACCGAAGCCCTGCGCAACCCGGCCGACTACCCGACGATCATCCAGCGTCGGGTGCCGCGCCAGCTCAAGCATTTCGCGTTCGCCCCGCAGGTGACGATCCACAACGACGCCCAGCGCCCGGTAACGGTACTGGAACTCACTGCACCGGATCGCCCGGGTCTGCTGGCACGGGTCGGCGGGATTTTCCTCGAGTTCGACCTGTCGCTGCAGAACGCCAAGATCGCCACCCTGGGCGAGCGGGTGGAAGACGTGTTCTTCATCACCGACGCCCACAATCAACCGCTGTCCGACCCGCTGCTGTGCAGCCGCCTGCAGGATGCCATCGTCGAACAGCTGAGCGTCAATCAGGAACCCGATATCAAACTGTCGCGCATCAGCATTTGATTGCGCGCCCGGCTTCAATCGCTTTGCACGAGATCCCGCACCGATGAACAACGCTCTGTCCCAGCTTCAGCCCTACCCGTTCGAAAAGCTCCGCGCCCTGCTCGGCAGCGTCACGCCAAACCCGGACAAGCGCCCGATCGCACTGTCCATCGGCGAACCGAAGCACCGCTCGCCAAGCTTTGTCGCCGAGGCGCTGGCGAACAATCTGGATCAGATGGCGGTGTACCCGACCACTCTCGGTATCCCGGCCCTGCGCGAAGCCATCGCCGCCTGGTGCGAGCGTCGTTTCAACGTGCCGGGCGGCTGGATCGACCCGGCGCGCAACGTGCTGCCGGTCAACGGCACCCGTGAAGCACTGTTCGCCTTTACCCAGACCGTGGTCAACCGTGGCGACGACGCGCTGGTGGTCAGCCCGAATCCGTTCTATCAGATCTACGAAGGCGCGGCGTTCCTCGCCGGCGCCAAGCCGCACTACCTGCCGTGCCTGGACGAGAACGGCTTCAACCCGGACTTCGACGCGGTTTCGCCGGACATCTGGAAGCGCTGCCAGATCCTGTTCCTGTGCTCGCCGGGCAACCCGACCGGTGCGCTGATCCCGGTCGACGTGCTGAAAAAACTGATCGCCCTGGCCGACGAATACGACTTCGTGATCGCCGCCGACGAGTGCTACAGCGAACTGTACTTCGACGAGCAGACGCCACCGCCGGGCCTGCTCAGTGCCTGCGCCGAACTGGGTCGCAAGGACTTCAAGCGTTGCGTGGTGTTCCACAGCCTGTCCAAGCGCTCGAACCTGCCGGGCCTGCGCTCGGGCTTTGTTGCCGGTGATGCCGACATCCTCAAGGGTTTCCTGCTGTATCGCACCTACCACGGTTGCGCGATGCCGGTTCAGACCCAGCTGGCCAGCGTCGCCGCGTGGAACGATGAAGTGCATGTCCGCGCCAACCGTGCGTTGTATCGCGAGAAGTTCGATGCGGTGCTGGCGATCCTCAGCCCGGTGATGGACGTGCAACGCCCCGATGGCAGCTTTTACCTGTGGCCGAATGTGCAGGGCGACGATGCCGCATTCTGCCGCGATCTGTTTGCCGAAGAGCACGTGACTGTGGTGCCGGGTTCGTACCTGTCCCGTGACGTCGATGGCGTCAATCCGGGTGCCGGGCGCGTACGCATGGCGCTGGTTGCGCCGCTGGCGGAATGCGTCGAGGCTGCCGAGCGCATCCGCGACTTCGTCCTGCGCCACAAGTAATGTGTTTCGCCCGTGCCGGGCAATCCGGCACGGGCGGTCAAATATCACGCAACACTTCCTCCGTTTTTCATACCTCGCTTTTGCGCAGCCAGACGTTAGTCTTGAGCCGCGCCCTTTTGCGCATCACCTGAAATCGATCTTCAACTTCAAGGAAGAAGTGAACAATGAAAGAACTTCTGGATTGCCGACTGATTCAGTGGCCTGACGATCAGGCTGCTTACACAGCCGCCATCAACGAGAACCCGGCGAATGCCGGCACCCCAACCACACCCGGCACTCGCCGCAAACGCTCCGTGGTCGATTACTCGAAACTCTGGGCCAATGGTCGCACGTTGAAAATCGAGTTCATGGATGCACCCGATGCCGCTCGTAAAACAGGGATTATCAATGCAGCCAGCAAATGGCTGCCTTATATCAATCTCAAGTTTGAATTCGTCGACGATCTGAAGGGTGATATCCGCATCGCCACCCGAAACAATGACAACAGTTCGATGCTGGGCACCGATGCACTTCTGATTCATCCCGACCATCCGACAATGAACCTGGGCGTCACGCCGGACCATGCCGACTTCGAGGTCACCGTAATGCACGAGTTCGGCCATGCACTGGGCGCCATGCATGAGCATCAGCACCCACAAGCCAATATTCCATGGGATAAACCCAAGGTGTACGCGTTTTATCAGAATCGGGAAATGAATCCACTGACCCGCGAACAGGTCGACTACAACCTGTTCGCGTCCTTTGATACGCGGGATGCGCTTTATCTTGCCTACGACAAGCGTTCGATCATGCATCACCCCGTATCGAACGACCTGACGATCGGCGACTGGGAAGTTCCGATAAACCGCAAGATCAGCAAAAAGGACAAACAGTTGATGAAGCTGCTTTATCCAAAATAAACCGGCCCCTTGAAACGCAAAAGTTCGCCAGGCGCAACGCCTGGCGAACTTGAACTGAACCGCACCCACTGACATCGAACATCGCTCGACTGATATCCAAGGGGCGTCAGTGGCTTATTTGACCTGCCCCAGATTCGCCTCACTCAAGTCCAGCTCGCCCAGCACCTCACGCAACACGTCGTCACCAATCTGGTGCTGACGGCTGAGGCTGTACAACTCGAGGCGTTGCGCACGCAGTGCCTTGAGTCGCAGACGACGCTCCAGCAGATCCATCTGGAACGCCAGAGCCTGGGCTTCGGCCGAGTCATTGAAGACTTCCAGTTGATGGCGGTATTCGGACATGATCCGCGCCTTGAGCTCCGCTGCCAGCGCGGCTTGCGCGGCGTCCTGCGGGTTGACCTCCTCGGTCTCCAGCGCATGGATCGCCGCTTCCGCCGTCTTGCGCCAGGCGTCGCGCACTTCCTGGCGGCGCTTGTCGTCCGGGCTCTTTTCGATGCCGCGCAACAGCAAAGGCAGCGCAATACAGGCCGCCACCAGCGACAACAGGATCACCCCGGCGGCGATGAAGATCAGCAGATCGCGCTCGGGGAACGCCTCGCCACCCATCAGCATCGGTACCGACATCACACCTGCCAGGGTCACCGCCCCGCGCACGCCACCGACGGTCAGCAGCCAGCAGGACCGGGCCGTCGGCACTTGCGTCAGATCACCCTTGCCGCGCACGCGGCGCAGCAACACCGACAGCCGCCAGATGCTCTGCACCCAGATGAAGCGCAACAACACCAGCGCCAGGAAAATCGCCACCACATCGAGACAGCGATAGAACAGGGTCGGCCACAATGACGTCTCGTGGCTGACCACCGCTTTAATGATGTCCGGCAGTTGCAGGCCGAGCAGCAGAAAGATCAAACCGTTGAAGGCGAACTCCAGCAACGACCAGACGCTGCGGTTGAGCAACCGGGTGCTGGTCTGGCGCGGCAGCAGATCGAGCCAGCTCTGCATCATCCCCGCCGCCACCGCCGAAAGAATGCCTGACGCGCCAAGCCGTTCGGCCAGCACGTAAGCGGCGAATGGCAGCAGCAACATGAACACCACGTGGGTCGCCGGATCGTCCCAGCCCCGGGCGATCATCCAGGCGCGCAACCGGCCGACCAGCCAGCTCAGCGCCACGCCGACCGCCAGCCCGCCGACCGCGACCAGCACGAAGGTCAGGCTGGCATTGGCCAGGGAAAACGCACCGGTGACCGCCGCTACCAGCGCGAATTTGAACGTCACCAGACCCGACGCATCGTTCATCAACGCCTCGCCCTGCAGCATGTGCATCAGCGGCGTGGGCAAGCGGTTCTGGGAAATCGCCGAGACCGCCACGGCGTCGGTCGGGGACAGCACCGCCGCCAGCGCGAAGGCCACCGGCAGCGGAATCGTCGGCAGCAACCAGTGAATGAAGTAACCGGCCCCGACCACGGTAAACAGCACCAACCCGACCGCCAGCGTGAGTACCGGGCCGCGCAAGCGCCACAGTTCACGCTTGGGCATGCGCCAGCCATCGGAAAACAGCAGCGGCGGCAAGAACAGAAACAGGAACAGTTCGGGATCAAGGGCCACGTGCAGACCGAGGGTCGGCCAGGCCAGCAAGGCACCGGCGGCGATCTGTACCAGTGGCAGCGGCAGCGGAATCACCCGTCCAACCAGGCGCGAGACACTGACCAGCATCAGCAGGATCAGGACGGTATAAGCGGTTTGCATAAAGCGGAAATCCCGGACAATCGACAGCGTTGAACTGCCATATTAGCCGCTCAGGCTGTGAATGACCGTTGCACCTATGTCGCAGGCACCCTCAGCAGAAGCAACCTGGGCGCCGCGAAACCGTCTGGTCATGGCATAATCCGACACCATTTTTTTCCAGCACCTGTAAAGGGGGCGATTCCTTGACCGTTTCAAGCAAAACGTTGCACCTTTTCGGCATCAAAGCCTGCGACACCATGAAAAAGGCGCGCACCTGGCTCGATGAACACGCTGTCAGCTATGACTTCCACGATTACAAGACCGCCGGCATTGACCGTGAGCACCTGACCCAATGGTGCGACGAGCATGGCTGGCAAACGGTGTTGAACCGCGCAGGCACGACCTTTCGCAAACTCGACGACGAACGCAAAGCCGATCTCGACCAGTCGAAAGCCATCGAGCTGATGCTCGCTCAACCCTCGATGATCAAGCGTCCGGTGCTCGATCTCGGTGACCGAACCCTGATTGGCTTCAAGCCAGATATCTACGCGGCCGCGCTCAAGTAAGCAGCCCGTCACTTTTTGTAGAGGTATTCACATGTCCAACTCCCTGTTCAGTATCGCCTTCGGCGTCGGCACCCAGAACCGTCAAGGCGCGTGGCTGGAAGTGTTCTACGCTCAGCCACTGTTGAACCCTTCGGCCGAACTGGTTGCCGCTGTTGCACCGATCCTCGGCTACACCGAAGGCAACCAGGCCATCACCTTCACCACCGCCCAGGCTGCGCAACTGGCTGAAGCCGTGAAAGGCATCGACGCGGTACAAGGCAAGCTGCTGACCCGTCTGGCTGAAAGCCACAAGCCGCTGGTCGCGACCCTGCTGGCCGAAGACACTCAGCTGACTTCCACCCCTGAGGCTTACCTGAAGCTGCACCTGCTGTCCCATCGTCTGGTCAAGCCGCACGGCGTAAGCCTGGCCGGGATCTTCCCGCTGCTGCCAAACGTGGCCTGGACCAGCCAGGGCGCCATCGACCTGAGCGAACTGGCCGAGCTGCAACTCGAAGCCCGTCTGCGTGGCGAACTGCTGGAAGTGTTCTCGGTGGACAAGTTCCCGAAAATGACCGACTACGTGGTACCGGCCGGCGTGCGTATCGCTGACGCCGCACGTCTGCGCCTGGGCGCTTATGTGGGCGAAGGCACTACCGTGATGCACGAAGGTTTCATCAACTTCAACGCCGGCACCGAAGGCCCGGGCATGATCGAAGGCCGCGTCTCCGCTGGCGTGTTCGTCGGCAAGGGTTCGGACCTGGGCGGCGGCTGCTCGACCATGGGCACCCTGTCGGGCGGCGGCAACATTGTGATCAAGGTCGGCGAAGGCTGCCTGATCGGCGCCAACGCCGGTATCGGTATCCCGTTGGGCGACCGCAACACCGTGGAGTCGGGCCTGTACGTGACCGCCGGCACCAAGGTTGCACTGCTGGACGAGCACAACAACCTGGTCAAAGTGGTCAAGGCCCGTGAACTGGCCGGTCAGACCGACCTGCTGTTCCGTCGCAATTCGGAAACCGGCGCCGTGGAGTGCAAGACCCACAAATCGGCGATCGAACTGAACGAAGCGCTGCACGCTCACAACTAAGCGCCAGAGCTCACCTGAGGAAGCCGGCCTGTTTGCCATGGCGGTCGAACGATCGCCATCGCAGGCAAGCCCGCTGCCACAGGGTTCGGCGTTAACCCGCCCATCTTCACCAGGGCTTGAAACCGTGATGATTCCCTCCCCCTGGCGCGCCGATTTCCCGGCCATCGCCGCCCTGCAACGGCAAGACCAGACTTACCTGGACAACGCCGCCACCACGCAAAAACCCCAGGCCCTGCTCGATGCGCTGGCTCATTACTACGCCAATGGCGCAGCCAACGTGCACCGTGCCCAGCACCTGCCCGGCGCCCACGCCACGCAGGCGTTCGAGGACAGTCGCCTGAAGGTTGCCCAGTGGCTGAATGCCGGTGACAGCGGGCAGATCATCTTCACCCACGGCGCCACCAGTGCGCTGAACCTCCTGGCGTATGGCCTGGAACATCTTTTCCATCCGGGCGATGAAATTGTCATCAGCGCCCTGGAGCATCACGCCAACCTGCTCCCATGGCAGCAACTGGCCCAACGTCGCGACCTGAAGCTGGTAATCCTGCCGCTGGACGATGACGGCGTGATCGACCTCGCTGCCGCCGTTCACCTGATCGGCCCGCGCACTCGTTTGCTGGCGGTCAGCCAGTTGTCCAACGTGCTTGGCGCGTGGCAACCGCTGCCGGCGCTGCTGGCGATGGCCAAGGCGCATAACGCGCTGACCGTGGTCGATGGCGCTCAAGGCGTGGTCCATGGCCGGCATGACGTGCAGGCGCTGGGTTGCGACTTTTATGTGTTTTCCAGCCACAAGCTGTACGGCCCCGATGGCCTCGGCGTGCTGTTCGGACGCAACCCGGCGCTGGAGCAACTTCGCCCGTGGCAGTTCGGTGGCGAAATGGTGCTGGAAGCCAATTACCACGACGCACGTTACCGCCCGGCGCCACTGGGCTTCGAGGCCGGAACGCCGCCGATTGCCAGCGTGATCGGCCTCGGTGCGACCCTCGACTATCTGGCCGGCCTTGATCAGGACGCGGTGTCCGCCCACGAAGCCGCACTGCACGATTACCTGTTGCGTGGCCTCGCCGCTCGCAATGGCATTCGTCTGCTGGGCAAACCGCAGCTGGCGCTGGCCAGTTTTGTCGTCGAAGGCGTGCACAACGCCGATCTCGCGCACTTGCTGACCGAACAAGGCATCGCCGTGCGTGCCGGGCATCACTGCGCGATGCCGCTGCTCAAACGTTTCGAGCTGGTCGGGGCGATTCGTGTGTCGCTGGCGCTGTACAACGATTCCGAAGATCTGGAGCGGTTTTTTGAAGCGCTGGATCAGGCGCTGGAGTTGTTGCGATGAGCCTGCCGGTCGAAGCCGCCGAAGCGCTGCAAACGTTTCAGAACGCCGCTGGATGGGAACAGCGTGCGCGGCTGTTGATGCAGTTTGGTGATCGCCTGCCGCTGCTGAGCGACGCAGACAAATGCGAGGCCAATCGGGTGCACGGCTGTGAAAGTCAGGTGTGGCTGGTTGGCGAGTTGCGCGACGGCCGCTGGCAGTTTGCGGCCAGCAGCGATGCGCGGATGATTCGCGGGTTGGTCGCGTTGTTGCTGTTGCGGGTCAACGGCTTGACCGCTGGCGAATTGCAGCAGGTGGATCTGCCGGACTGGTTCAATCAATTGGGACTGTCGCGGCAGTTGTCGCCGTCGCGCAGCAATGGCTTGAATGCCGTGTTGCAGCGGATGCGTGAACTCGCTCTTGACTGATCGTTAACACGTCGAGGCGTCGAACCGTCTGCGTGGGAATGCCTCAACGGACGCTCCGCGCTCGGCTCTTGATTTGGGACGCGGAGCGTCCCGGGCTGCATTCCCACGCGGAGCGTGGGAACGATCGGTCACTGGTCAGGCCTGAGGCTTGACTCGATCCGCCGGGCGCCGGACACCCGCCACAATCTTGTCCACCGCCTTGGTCGCCGCGACCATGCCGAATGTCGCCGTCACCATCATCACCGCACCAAACCCGCCGGCGCAGTCCAGCTTCACGCCGTCACCGACAAAACTCTTCTGCAGGCAAATGCTGCCGTCCGGTTTCGGATAGCGCAGTTGTTCGGTGGAGAACACACACGGCACGCTGTAGTGACGGGTCACGGTACGCGAGAAGCCGTAGTCGCGGCGCAACGTCGAGCGCACTTTCGAGGCCAGCGGATCGTTGAAGGTCCGGTTGAGGTCGCAGACCTGAATCAGCGTCGGATCGATCTGCCCGCCAGCGCCGCCGGTGGTAATGATCTGGATCTTGCGGCGCTTGCACCAGGCGATCAGCGCAGCCTTGGCGTTGACGGCGTCGATGCAGTCGATCACGCAGTCGATGTTCGGCGTGATGTATTCGGCCATGGTGTCGCGGGTGACGAAGTCCGCCACCGCGTGCACCTTGCAGTCCGGGTTGATTCCGCGCAGACGCTCGGCCATCACTTCGACCTTGGGCTTGCCGACGGTGCTGTCCAGCGCGTGCAACTGACGGTTGGCGTTGCTGACGCAGACGTCGTCGAGGTCGAACAGCGAAATCTCGCCCACCCCACAACGGGCCATCGCTTCCGCCGCCCAGGAACCGACGCCGCCAACGCCGACAATCGCCACATGGGCTGCACGCAGGCGCTCAAGACCCTCGATGCCATACAAACGGGCGATGCCTGCAAACCGCGGATCTTCTGTACTCATGACCGTTACCCTGAAAACCGGCGCGCATTATAGAGCCGTCGGCGGCCAAGAGCATCTTTGCGCTATGAACGGCGAACACGCCTGCTTTAATTAAGGCTGCACGTAACAAAGATTTGTCTTACACGCTGAAACGAAAGAACTTAAGTCGGGTTGGATTGCCCAACATCCGGCATTTCCCTGTCTCTTGTAGGACTCGGCGAACTGCCGGTGTAGGATGCGCGCCCTCTTGGCGTCAACCAGCCGACCCTTCGTTCCACAGCCTTTGGAACCCGACACAGCTATGTCATCGCGTAAATTTGGACTCAACCTGGTGGTGGTTCTGGCAATCGCCGCCCTGTTCACCGGTTTCTGGGCGCTGATCAATCGCCCCGTCTCCGCGCCGAACTGGCCGGAGCAGATCTCCGGTTTCTCCTATTCACCGTTCCAGCAGGGACAGTTCCCACAGAAAGATCAGTATCCGTCCGACGATGAAATGCGCCGCGACCTGGAGATCATGAGCAAGCTGACGGACAACATCCGTATCTACTCGGTCGACGGTTCCCTGCAGGACATCCCGAAACTGGCGGAAGAATTCGGTCTGCGCGTGACCCTGGGGATCTGGATCAGCCCCGACCAGGAACGCAACGAGCGGGAAATCACCCGCGCCATCGAACTGGCCAATACCTCGCGCAGCGTGGTTCGCGTAGTGGTCGGCAACGAGGCGATCTTCCGCAAGGAAATCACCGCCAAAGAACTCAGCGTACTGCTCGACCGGGTGCGCGCGGCCGTGAAAGTGCCGGTGACCACCTCCGAACAGTGGCACGTCTGGGAAGAACACCCGGAGCTGGCCAAGCACGTCGACCTGATCGCCGCGCACGTTCTGCCCTACTGGGAGTTCATCCCGGTGGACAAGGCCGGGCAGTTCGTTTTCGACCGCGCCCGCGACCTGAAAAAGATGTTCCCGAAAAAACCGCTGCTGCTGTCCGAGGTGGGCTGGCCGAGCAACGGCCGCATGCGCGGTGGCGCCGATGCGTCGCCGGCGGATCAGGCGATCTACTTGCGCACGCTGGTCAACAAGCTCAACCGCCAGGGCTTCAACTACTTCGTGATCGAAGCGTTTGACCAACCCTGGAAGGCCAGCGACGAAGGTTCGGTCGGCGCTTACTGGGGCGTGTTCAACGCCGCGCGTCAGCAGAAATTCAACTTCGAAGGCCCGGTGGTGGCGATCCCGCAATGGCGCGTGCTGGCCATCGGTTCGGTGGTGCTGGCGCTGTTGTCGCTGACCCTGCTGATGATCGACGGCTCGGCCCTGCGCCAGCGCGGCCGCACCTTCCTGACCTTTATCGCGTTCCTCTGCGGTTCGGTGCTGGTGTGGATCGGTTACGACTACAGCCAGCAATACAGCACGTGGTTCAGCCTGACGGTGGGCTTCCTGCTGGCGCTCGGTGCGCTCGGGGTGTTCATCGTGCTGTTGACCGAGGCCCACGAACTGGCCGAGGCGGTGTGGATTCACAAGCGTCGCCGTGAATTCCTGCCGGTGCTCGGCGATTCGGACTACCGCCCGAAAGTCTCGATCCATGTGCCCTGCTACAACGAGCCGCCGGAGATGGTCAAACAGACCCTCGACGCCCTGGCCAACCTCGACTATCCGGACTTTGAAGTCCTGATCATCGACAACAACACCAAGGACCCGGCGGTCTGGGAACCGGTGCGCGACTACTGCGAAACCCTCGGCCCGCGCTTCAAGTTCTTCCACGTCTCGCCCCTGGCCGGTTTCAAGGGCGGCGCGCTGAACTACCTGATTCCGCACACTGCCAAGGACGCCGAAGTGATCGCGGTGATCGACTCCGACTACTGCGTGCACCCGAACTGGCTCAAGCACATGGTGCCGCACTTCGCCGACCCGAAAATCGCCGTGGTGCAGTCGCCGCAGGATTACCGCGACCAGAACGAAAGCACCTTCAAGAAGCTCTGCTATGCCGAATACAAAGGCTTCTTCCACATCGGCATGGTCACTCGCAACGATCGCGACGCGATCATCCAGCACGGCACCATGACCATGACCCGTCGTTCGGTTCTGGAAGAACTGGGCTGGGCCGACTGGTGCATCTGCGAAGACGCCGAACTCGGTCTGCGGGTATTCGAAAAAGGCCTGTCGGCGGCGTACTACCACGACAGTTACGGCAAGGGTCTGATGCCGGACACCTTCATTGACTTCAAGAAGCAGCGTTTCCGCTGGGCCTATGGTGCGATCCAGATCATCAAGCGTCACACCCGCAGCCTGCTGCGCGGCAAGGACACCGAACTGACTCGCGGCCAGCGCTACCACTTCCTCGCGGGCTGGCTGCCATGGGTCGCGGACGGCATGAACATCTTCTTCACCGTCGGCGCACTGTTGTGGTCGGCGGCGATGATCATCGTGCCGCAACGGGTCGACCCGCCGCTGCTGATCTTCGCGATTCCGCCGCTGGCGCTGTTCGTGTTCAAGGTCGGCAAGATCATCTTCCTCTACCGTCGCGCCGTGGGCGTGAACCTGAAGGATGCGTTCTGCGCGGCACTGGCAGGTCTGGCGTTGTCGCACACCATCGCCAAAGCGGTGCTGTATGGCTTCTTCACCAGCAGCATTCCGTTCTTCCGCACCCCGAAAAACGCTGACAACCATGGCTTCTGGGTGGCGATTTCCGAGGCCCGGGAAGAGCTGTTCATCATGCTGCTGTTGTGGGGCGCGGCGCTGGGGATCTTCCTGGTGCAGGGCATTCCGAGCAACGACATGCGCTTCTGGGTGGCCATGCTGCTGGTGCAGTCGCTGCCGTACGTGGCGGCGCTGATCATGGCGTTCCTGTCGTCGCTGCCAAAACCTGCGGCTGCGCCTGAACCGGCACCGGTGGTCTAAATCCTTGCGGATGCACTAAACGGCGGCCAATGGTCGCCGTTTTGCTTTAAGATAACCGCCATTTTGCAGGGCCAAGGCCCCGATGGCCTGCCACTAGACCTGTGGGAGCGAGCTTGCTCGCGATGAGTCCGTCACATTCAACACTTATGTTGAACAGGACATCGTCATCGCGAGCAAGCTCGCTCCCACATTTACAGCATCCGGAGTTTTCCATGACGGCCCACGCCGACCTTTCGCCGACCCTCCAACTCGCCATCGACCTGATCCGCCGTCCGTCCGTGACGCCGGTCGACGCCGATTGCCAGAAGCAGATGATGCAGCGCCTGGGCGATGCCGGTTTCCAATTGGAACCGATGCGCATCGAAGATGTGGATAACTTCTGGGCGACTCACGGCACAGGCGACGGCCCGGTGCTGTGCTTCGCCGGTCACACCGACGTGGTGCCGACCGGCCCGGTGACCGCCTGGCAGATCGACCCGTTCAACGCGGTGATCGACGAGCACGGCATGCTCTGCGGCCGTGGCGCGGCGGACATGAAAGGCAGCCTGGCCTCGATGACTGTGGCAGCCGAGCGTTTTGTCGCCGACTACCCGGATCACAAGGGCAAGGTCGCGTTCCTGATCACTAGCGACGAAGAAGGCCCGGCGCATCACGGCACCAAGGCCGTGGTCGAGCGTCTGGCAGCCCGTAACGAGCGACTGGACTGGTGCATCGTCGGCGAGCCATCGAGCACCACGCTGGTGGGCGACGTGGTGAAGAACGGTCGTCGCGGCTCCCTCGGCGCCAAACTGACCGTGCGCGGCGAGCAGGGCCACGTGGCCTATCCGCACCTGGCGAAGAACCCGATCCACCTCGCTGCCCCGGCCCTGGCCGAACTGGCCGCCGAGCATTGGGATCACGGCAACGATTTCTTCCCGCCGACCAGTTTCCAGATTTCCAACGTCAATTCCGGCACCGGCGCGACCAACGTGATCCCGGGTGATCTGGTGGCGTTGTTCAACTTCCGTTTCTCCACCGAATCGACCGTCGAAGGCCTGCAGAAACGCGTTGCCGGCATCCTCGACAAGCACGGTCTGGACTGGCATATCGACTGGGCGCTGTCCGGTCTGCCGTTCCTCACCGAGCCGGGCGCACTGCTCGACGCGGTGTCGTCGAGCATCAAACAGATCACCGGCCGCGAGACCAAGCCGTCCACCAGTGGCGGAACCTCGGACGGTCGTTTCATCGCGACCATGGGCACGCAGGTTGTCGAACTGGGCCCGGTCAACGCGACCATCCACCAGGTCAACGAGCGCGTGCTGGCGGCCGATCTCGATGTGCTGACCGAAATCTACTACCAGACCCTGATCAAGTTGCTCGCCTGATGCTCGCGTGCCCGATCTGCAGTGAACCGCTGAACGCGGTGGACAACGGCGTGGCCTGCCCCGCCGGCCACCGCTTTGACCGTGCGCGTCAGGGTTACCTGAATCTGCTGCCGGTGCAGCACAAGAACAGCCGCGATCCCGGCGACAATCAGGCGATGGTCGAGGCCCGCCGCGATTTCCTGAACGCAGGCCATTACGCGCCGGTGGCCAAACGTCTGGCGGAACTGGCGGCGAGTTATGCGCCGGCCCGTTGGGTCGACATCGGTTGTGGCGAGGGTTACTACACCGCGCAGATCGCCGAGGCCTTGCCGGACGCTGATGGCTATGCGCTGGATATCTCGAAGGAAGCCGTCAAACGCGCCTGCAAACGCAATCCGGAGCTGACCTGGTTGATTGCGAGCATGGCCCGCGTGCCCTTGGCTTCCGGCAGTTGCCAGTTTCTGGCCAGCGTTTTCAGTCCGCTGGACTGGGAAGAAGCCAAGCGCCTGCTCAGCGTTGGCGGCGGTCTGATGAAAGTCGGCCCGACCAGCGGCCATCTGATGGAACTGCGCGAACGCTTGTACGACGAAGTACGCGAGTACACCGACGACAAGCACCTGGCCCTGGTGCCGGAAGGCATGGCGCTGGCGCACAGTGAAACCCTGGAATTCAAACTGACGCTGGACAAGCCCGAGGATCGCGCCAACCTGCTGGCGATGACGCCCCACGGCTGGCGTGCCAGTGCCGAGCGCCGTGCGGCGGTGATCGAGCAGGCCGAGCCGTTCGTGACCACCGTATCGATGCGCTACGATTATTTCGTTCTTCAATAACTTTTGGACTCGGGCAAGTAGCCCGGGGCCGGCTAAATCCGCGAATGGATTTTTCAGACCCGCAGTGAGGACATCCATGCGCCAACCGGACATCGAGATTTACCTGAAAGACGCCGACGTCGACCACAAGGCCATTTCCGCCTGGCTGGGCGCCGCCCTTGGCCCGTGCAGCGAATGGGTACAGAAAGGCCAGACGTACAAGTGCAAGGCCGGCAACATCCCCGTGACCTGGCTGCCGAAAGCCGTGGGCAAGTGGAACAGCCTGTACCTGGAAAGCGATGCGACCCCATGGGACGACGACATTGCCTGCGCCCGCGCCGCGTTCGCCGCGCTGAACGTCGAAGTACGCTGCGCGCCGGGGACGTGGGTTGAAGAAGAAGGTGAAGAGACGGCGGATCGCTGGATCCGGATCAGCGCCGATGGTGAAGAAGAGATCACCTGGAAGACTGCGTAACAGACAATGCACAAAACCTGTGGGAGCGAGCTTGCTCGCGATGGGGCCCTTTCAGTCAACAATGATGCTGAATGTCAGCCTGCTATCGCGAGCAAGCTCGCTCCCACAGTGTTTTTGGTGTTCTGAAGATTTGCGTTACAGACCTACAACGTCTTCAGCCTGCAACCCCTTCTGCCCTTCCACCACCGCGTATTCAACCTGCTGCCCCTCGGTCAGCGAACGGTGGCCTTCGCCGCGAATCGCGCGGTAGTGCACAAACACGTCCACCCCGTCTTCGCGCTGAATGAAGCCGTAGCCCTTGGCGTCGTTGAACCACTTCACGTTGCCGGTTTCACGTGTTGCCATCTGTTCATACTCCTTTTTTATTATTGAACAGGCTTTTCGCAGGAAAGCCTTTGCGGAACGTCAGCCTGCGTCCGACGTCCATAAGAGGGCCCCGGCGACAGATCGCCGAGTATATGACAGGCGGCAAAACTCTCAACAGAAGATTACTTCGCCGCTTTTTTGCCGATTTTCCATGAATCCGGCACACTATCGACCGCCCGAGCAAACGCTCGGTTTATTCACTCACGCAGAAGCCGTATGACCCGTTCCCCGTTCCGCCGTCTTGTGTTTGGCACCTTGCGCCGACTGTTGTATCTCTGGGTTCGCTCCGAGACGATCAACCAGTCGTCGTTCACCCTCAACCTCGACCGCAGTCGTCCGGTGTTCTACGTCCTGCAAAATCCATCGCTGACTGATCTGGCGGTGGTCGACACCGAGTGCACCAAGGCCGGCCTGCCGCGCCCGGTGCTGCCGGTGTCCGTGGGTTCGCTGATCGAGCCGGCGGCGTTCTTCTACCTGACGCCGGACCCGGACTGGCTCGGCCGCCAGGACAAGCGCGGCGCACCGCCGACCCTGACCCGACTGGTCAGCGCCCTCAGCCAGAACGCTGCCGAAGACGCGCAGATCATTCCGGTCAGCGTGTTCTGGGGCCAGTCGCCGGACAGCGAAAACAGCCCGTGGAAACTGCTGTTCGCCGACAGCTGGGCCGTCACCGGGCGCCTGCGTCGGCTGCTGAGCATCATGATTCTGGGGCGCAAGACCCGCGTGCAGTTCTCGGCGCCGATCCACCTGCGCGAACTGATCGAACACAACAAGGGCCACGAACGCACCGTGCGCATGGCCCAGCGGATCCTGCGGGTACACTTCCGCAACCTGAAAGCTGCGGTGATCGGCCCGGACATTTCCCACCGCCGTAACCTGGTCAAAGGCCTGCTCAACCAGCCGTTGGTCAGGCAGGCGATCCTCGACGAAGCCGAGCGCGAAAACATCTCGCCGGAAAAAGCCAAGGCCCAGGCCCTGCGCTACGGCAACGAGATTGCCTCGGACTACACCTACACTGCGATCCGTTTTCTGGAAGTGGTGCTGAGCTGGTTCTGGAACAAGATCTACGACGGGATCAAGGTCAACCACATCGAAGGCGTGCAGGCGGTCGCCCAGGGCCACGAAGTGATCTACGTGCCGTGCCACCGCAGCCACATCGACTACCTGCTGCTGTCGTACTTGCTGTTTCGCAACGGCCTGACCCCGCCGCACATCGCCGCCGGGATCAACCTCAACATGCCGGTGATCGGCAGCCTGCTGCGCCGTGGCGGGGCATTCTTCATGCGCCGCACGTTCAAGGGCAATCCGCTGTATACCTCGGTGTTCAACGAATACCTGCACACCCTGTTCACCAAAGGTTTCCCGGTCGAGTATTTCGTCGAGGGCGGTCGCTCGCGCACCGGACGCATGCTGCAACCGAAAACCGGGATGCTCGCGATCACGATGCGCAGCTTCCTGCGTTCGTCGCGGATGCCGATCGTGTTCGTGCCGGTGTACATCGGTTATGAGCGGGTGCTCGAAGGCCGGACCTACCTCGGCGAACTGCGCGGCGCGAGCAAGAAGAAAGAATCGATCTTCGACATCTTCAAAGTCATTGGCGCGCTCAAGCAGCGTTTCGGCCAGGTGGCGGTGAACTTCGGCGAGCCGATCAAACTCGCGGAATTCCTCGACAGTGAACAGCCGGGCTGGCGCCAGCAGGAACTCGGCCCGCAGTTCAAACCGGCATGGCTCAACGAAACCACCAATCGTCTCGGCGAGAAAGTCGCGCAGCACTTGAACGAAGCAGCAGCGATCAACCCGGTCAACCTGGTGGCGCTGGCGCTGCTGTCGACCACTCGTCTGGCGCTGGATGATCGGGCCATGGCGCGGGTGCTGGATCTGTATCTGGCGCTGTTGCGCAAGGTCCCGTACTCGCCGCACACCACCCTGCCGGAGGGTGATGGCCGGGCATTGATCGAACACGTCAAAGACATGGATCTGCTGTCCGAGCAAAACGATGCGCTGGGCAAGATTCTCTATCTGGACGAGCAGAACGCCGTCCTGATGACCTACTACCGCAACAACGTGCTGCATATCTTCGCCCTGCCGGCGCTGCTGGCGAGCTTCTTCCAGAGCACTTCGCGCATGAGCCGCGAGCAGATCCTGCGTTACACCCGCGCGCTGTATCCGTATCTGCAAGCGGAGCTGTTCATCCGCTGGAGCCTGGACGAACTGGATGCGGTGATCGATCAGTGGCTGGAGGCTTTCGTCGAACAAGGCCTGCTGCGCTTCGAGAAAGACGTGTACCTGCGCCCGGCGCCGAGCTCGCGGCATTTCGTGCTGCTGACGTTGCTGTCGAAGAGCATTGCCCAGACCCTGCAACGCTTTTACATGACGGTTTCACTGCTGCTCAACAGCGGCCAGAACAGCATCAGCGCCGAAGAACTGGAAGACCTGTGCACAGTCATGGCCCAACGCCTGTCGATCCTGCATGGCCTGAACGCGCCGGAGTTTTTCGACAAGAGCCTGTTCCGTCACTTTATCCAGACGATGCTCGATCTTGATGTGCTGCGTCGCGACGAAGCAGGCAAATTGAGTTATCACGAACTGCTAGGCGAACTGGCCGAGGGCGCGGCCAAACGGGTGTTGCCGGCGGAGATTCGATTGTCGATCCGCCAGGTGGCGCTACATCGCAGTGAGGATGCGGCGGAAACTGCAACCTCGCCGACGTCCTGAAACTTGAGGACAACTAACCGGAAGACCGGATCGTTTTCCAGTTAGTTGTTTTATGAATTAATGGGCTCTTTTTAATCGATAAGGAAATCGATATGAGCCTGATTAATGAATCCTTGCAGACCATCAATATAACGTTCAGCCTTCCACCTGACTTCAATGCCCCTCTCGACGGAAATAATGAAACCGTTGTCGATGTTCAACGGGTCAACCCCCGGCAAACAACAAACATCAAACACTGGCGACATCCCTCCATTGTCGGCGGCCAGTGGAACTTCCGGTTCCCGCACCGACACAGTGAAGTCAGCGTCAAATACCGCATCACCATCCAGTTGTTTCACAATCGACAACCCTTGCTGCTGGAGCAGGCACATTTCGTCATTGTTCATCAGGCGCCCCATCGCCAGACGCTGCATCTGAGTCCGATCGGTTACTTGTACGTTGAAGTGCAGGAACCCAAAATGATTCCCCCCGAACAGGCAATCACCATCAGCCTGCATGAAAACGAAAGTCCCGATATCGAACTGGCGCGCGTTTCTCACGATGAGGAAACTGCCACTTCGTTTTATCTTAAATATGATCCGGAGCATGTGGTGCCGGGCAAACGGTATGCACTGACGGGAATAGAAAACAGGTATCACCAACGGCTGTCCGTATTTCCTGAAGATATTGAACTTGTACCTGCGACACGTGCGCCCCGATCGCGCCTGTCGGGGATGATCAATCAGTGGCTGAATGAACCGTTACGTTTGCTCACTGACTCATTATCCAAAATCCGCTAGATTTCTCTGGGCGCCCCTCTGGCGCTCAAGTCTTTTGAGGTCCCCATGAAAAAACTTTCTCTTCTCGCCGCCGCCACCTTGTTGAGCGCTTGCCAATCCATCACACCGAGCGGCAAAGCGAGCCTCGACGGCGAAGTGTTCTACCTGCAGCGCATCGCCCTGCCGCCAAGTGCGACCTTGAGCGTGAGCCTGCAGGACGTTTCGCTGGCCGATGCGCCGGCCGTCGTGCTCGATGAACAGAAAGGCCCGATCAAGGGACAAGTGCCGCTGCCGTTCCATTTGAGCTACGATCCGACCCAGGTCAAACCCGGCCACCGCTACTCGGTCAGCGCACGCATCGAAGTCAACGGCGAGCTGATGTTCATCACCACCGAAAACCATGCCGTGCAGCTCGATGGCAAGGATCCCCAGCCGCTGAAGATCCGCGTCGACGCTGCCCGCTAACGCACCTATCAATAAGGAAGCCTTCATGCTCCGCCCTACCCTTCGCTTCGCCGGCCTGTGCGCGGGCCTGATGATCTCCGCCAGCGCCATGGCCCTGTCCCTCAGCGACCTGTCGCAAGGCGACGCCACCGGCGGTCTCAAGGATGCCCTGACCCAAGGCGCGCAACTGGCCGTCAAACAACTCGGCACTCCGGGCGGCTTCAGCAACAATCCGGACGTGAAGATCGAACTGCCGGGCAAACTCGGCAAAGTCGCCGGCAAGATGAAAGCCTTCGGCATGGGCGCCCAGGTCGAGGAACTGGAAACCGCCATGAACAAGGCTGCGGAAACCGCCGTCACCCAGGCCCAGCCGATCCTCGTCGACGCCGTGAAGAAAATGAGCGTGGAAGACGCCAAAGGCATCCTCAGCGGCGGCAACGATTCCGCCACCCGATACCTGGACAAATCCAGCCGCGAACAGATCCGCACCAAGTTCCTGCCCATCGTCAAACAGGCGACCGACAAAGTCGGCGTAGCCCAGAAATACAACGCCTTCGCCGGCCAGGCCGCAACCTTCGGGGTGGTCGATGCGAAGAGCGCCAACATCGAAAGCTACGTGACCGAACAAGCGCTGAACGGCCTGTTCGAGATGATTGGCAAACAGGAAGAAACCATCCGCAAGAACCCGGCTGCTGCGGCGACGAGTCTGGCGAAAAAAGTGTTCGGTACCCTCTAAACCGGCACCACACGGGAGTGAGCTTTTTCACTCCCGTTGTTCAATCCGTCGCCAGCAGACACACGTAAAAAGTACACCCACTCGCGTCCCATTTTTTTCTTCTCGAAAACCTGCAGTTCAACCAACCCGCTCAACGTCAACACCGCTGTGTTGTAGGCACAACCAAGATGCTCCTTGACTTTCCCCGCCGTAAATTCCTTCGCCACCCCGCTCCTGGCCACCTGATAAATCGACCGCTGTCGCTCTGTCAGCCGATCAAAAAAGCCCGAACAGGTCAGCCAGCGTTCGAAGCCTTCGCTGTACGCCACACTCTTGCGGTACACATCGGTAAAACCCTCCACCGCCCGCAAAATCACCGAACACTGAAACTCGATGAAGTACGTCAGGTCGAGCTCATCAGCCTCGCTGTGCAAATACGACCGCCCGTACTTTACCGGCGCATTGCGCAGTAAAAGACTGATCGCGATATAGCGAAACGCCGAAAACTCGTGCTTGAACATGAACCAGTAAAACAGCGCCCTGGCGACCCGCCCGTTGCCATCGCGAAAGGGATGTTCATAGCCCAGGGCAAAGTGCAGCGTGATCGCCTTGATCAGCGGATGCAGGTAGTTTTTTTGTCGAGGTGAGCCCTGTGGTTGATTGATCCACTGCGAGAGCAAATCCAGTCGCCTCACCAATCCGACCGCAGGCGGTGGCGAGTGCACGGTATTCCCTTCGCCGTCCTGCACCACCACTTCATCGTTCGTCCTGAAAAGCCCGGGGTCGTACTGCTCGTCATCAATACCCTCGACACCGACCCGATGCATCGACGCAATCAACTCCACGCTCAAAGGTTCGTAACGTTTTTCCCAGGCGAAATTCATCATCCGGTAATTACCCATGACCATCCGCTCATCCGGCGTACGCGGCTGACGCCGTTGCTTGAGCATGTCCTTGGCGACACGAGTGGTGGTCGCGGCGCCCTCCAGCTGACTGCTACTGATCGCCTCATCCTCGATCAAATCGTTGAGCAGATAACTGAAATGCGCCCGCTCGCCTATCTGGCTGGTCATGTATTCCAGCGATGCCGTCGTGGTTTGCCGATCAACTACTGAAAGGGCCTTCTGCGCGGTTGGCGTCGGCACAAACTTCCCCCACTGCGCCGGCTCCCCCAGAGGCAGAAGATGAATGTACTGAGCGGCCCGCGCCTTCTTGACCAGCGCCCAACACAAACGCGAATCCAGCCCGCTGGCCCAGCGATACCGCAAATCCTCAAAAGGCAGATACCGTCCCTGATCATCCAGCGGCTTGAGCAGCGCAAGATAATCCGCCAGACGCTGCTTGTGAGGCGGTCGCATCAATAACTCAAAGACCGGATCGGCCCGACCCTTCAATACTGGCGGTTTCTTCATCAACGCTGCTCAACCAAGGCTGAAAAACAGCATCGAGTACAGCACCGCCCACACAGCGACTCAATATCGGAGGCTTCTGGAAAACTTGTAGGAGGCGTCGCAGAGTCCTACACCATTGTTTTGCTCAGCTGTCAGGCTGACATCGCCAGCAGGCCTGCTCCGACAGGATTGAGTCCAACCGATAGATCATGGTCGGCAGACAGGCCGCCACGCTCAAAAGGTTTCAGGACTCCTTACGCACCCTGAACCAAGCCGCATACAACGCCGGCAAAAACAAAAGCGTCAGAGCAGTAGCAACAATCAACCCGCCCATGATCGCCACCGCCATCGGCCCGAAGAACACACTGCGTGAAAGCGGAATCATCGCCAGCACCGCCGCCAGCGCCGTCAACACAATCGGCCGGAACCGCCGCACGGTCGCCTCAATGATCGCCTGCCAGGGCTTGAGACCCGCCGCAATATCCTGCTCGATCTGATCCACCAGAATCACCGAGTTACGCATGATCATCCCCGACAACGCGATCGTCCCGAGCATCGCCACAAACCCGAACGGCTGACGGAACACCAGCAGAAACAGCGTCACCCCGATCAACCCCAAAGGCGCGGTCAGAAACACCATCGCCGTGCGTGAGAAACTGCGCAGCTGCACCATCAGCAACGTCAACACCACGACAATGAACATCGGCACACCGGCGTTCACCGACTTCTGCCCCCGTTCCGAATCTTCCACCGTACCGCCGACATCCAGCAGATAGCCGTCCGGCAATTGGGCACGGATCGGATCAAGCGTCGGCATGATCTGCTTCACCAGCGTCGCCGGCTGCTCCTTGCCATAGATGTCCGCGCGCACGGTCACGTTCGGCAAGCGATTGCGGTGCCAGATGATGCCTTCCTCGAAGCCATATTCCAGCGTGGCGATCTGCGACAGCGCGACGCTGCGACCGTTGTCGGTCGGCACCGCCAGACTGGGCAGCAACGACAGCTCGGTGCGCTCGTGCACGGTGCCGCGCAGGAGGATTTCGATCAGTTCGTTGTCCTCGCGATACTGGCTGACGCTGGAACCGGTCAGCGAACTCTGGAGGAACTTCGCCAGATTTGCCGTGCTCACGCCCAGCGCCCGGGCGCGATCCTGATCGATGTTCAGATACACGACCTTGCTCGGTTCTTCCCAGTCCAGATGCACATTCACCACATGCGGATTCTCACGCACCTTGGCCGCGACTTTCCGGGCCAGCGCACGAACTTCTTCGATGTGCTCGCCAGTGACGCGGAACTGCACCGGATAGCCAACCGGAGGACCGTTTTCCAGGCGCGTGACCCGCGAGCGCAGGGCCGGGAACTGCTCGTTCAAGGTGTCGATCAGCCACGTGCGCAGCGCTTCGCGCTCCTCGATGGTTTTCGCCAACACGACGAACTGAGCAAAACTCGCCGCCGGCAGTTGTTGATCCAGCGGCAGGTAGAAACGCGGCGAACCGGTGCCGACGTAAGCGACATAGTTGTCGATGCCGGCGTGATCCTTGAGCATCGCTTCCAGGCGTTTGACCTCGCCCGTGGTATTGGCCAGCGAGGCGCCCTCGGCAAGTTTCAAATCGACCATCAACTCCAGTCGCCCGGAAGCCGGGAAGAACTGCTGCGGCACGAACCGGAACAACGCCACCGACGCCACGAACAGCAACACGGTGAGCACGATCACGGTTTTGCGCCGACGCACGCACCACTCCACCAGACGCCGCACCCGTTGGTAGAACGGAGTGCCGTAGGGGTCAGCATGGCCGTCAGCGGCCCCGTGTTTGGCCGCATGAATTTTCGCCAGATCCGGCAGGAGCTTTTCTCCCAGATATGGCACGAACACCACAGCCGCCACCCACGATGCGAGCAAAGCGATGGTCACCACCTGGAAGATCGAGCGAGTGTATTCGCCGGTGCCGGACTGCGCCGTGGCAATCGGCAGAAATCCTGCGGCGGTGATCAGCGTACCGGTGAGCATCGGGAACGCGGTGCTGGTCCAGGCATAACTGGCAGCCTTGATCCGGTCGAAACCCTGCTCCATTTTGATCGCCATCATTTCCACGGCGATGATCGCGTCGTCCACCAGCAAACCCAGCGCCAGCACCAGCGCGCCGAGGGAAATCTTGTGCAGGCCGATGCCGAGGTAATACATGCAGGCGAACGTCATCGCCAGCACCAGCGGAATCGTCAGCGCCACCACCATGCCGGTGCGCACGCCGAGGGAGAAGAAGCTCACCAGCAATACGATGGCCAACGCCTCGACCAGCACCTGGACGAACTCGCCGACACCGGTTTTCACGGCTGCGGGCTGATCGGAGACCTTGCGCAACTGCATTCCGGCCGGGAGGTTTTTCTGGATTCGGGAGAACTCGATTTCCAGGGCCTTGCCCAGCACCAGAATGTCGCCGCCGTCCTTCATCGCCACCGCAAGACCGATGGCGTCTTCGCCCATGAAGCGCATGCGCGGCGCCGGAGGATCATTGAAACCGCGCCGCACATCGGCGACATCGGAAATGCGGAACGTACGATCACCGACCCGGATCGGGAAGTTCCTGATCTCCTCGACTGTCTGAAAATTCCCTGAAACCCGCAGCTGCAATCGCTCGCTGCCGGTTTCGAAGAAGCCGGCGGTGGACACCGCATTCTGTTCTTCCAGCGCCTGCTGCACGGCTGCCAGCGGCAAGCCGAGGGTGGCGAGTTTGACGTTGGACAGCTCGACCCAGATCTTCTCGTCCTGCAAACCGAGCAGATCGACCTTGCCCACATCCTTGACCCGTTGCAGCTGGATCTGGATGCGATCGGCGTAATCCTTTAACACCGCGTAGTCGAAACCGTCACCGGTCAGCGCATAGATATTGCCGAAGGTGGTGCCGAACTCATCGTTGAAAAACGGTCCCTGAATGCCCGGCGGCAAGGTCTGGCGAATATCGCTGACCTTCTTGCGCACCTGATACCAAAGATCGGGAATCTCCACCGAATGCATCGAGTCACGGGCGATGAACGTGACCTGGGATTCACCGGGGCGCGAGAACGAAACAATTCGCTCGTACTCACCGGTTTCCATCAGTTTCTTTTCGATGCGCTCGGTGACCTGACGCGAGACCTCCTGGGCCGTGGCGCCCGGCCAACGGGTCTGGATCACCATGGCCTTGAAGGTGAACGGCGGATCTTCACTCTGGCCGAGCTTGGTGTAGGACAAGGCGCCGACGATCGCCAGCAAAAGCATCAGGAACAGTACGATCTGACGATTGCGCAACGCCCAGGCGGAAAGATTGAAACCCATCGGGGATTACTCCTTGTCCGCCAGATTGACCACGCGGTTGGAGCGATCCACCGGACGCACCTGCTGACCTTCCAGCAGCACATGGACGCCAGCGGCGACCACCCAGTCGCTGGCGTTCAGGCCTTCGAGCACGGGCACGGTTTTCTCACCGAACGGGCCGGTGCGCACCGGAGTCTTTTTCAAAGTGTTGTTGGCGCTGACGACCCAGACGTAGGTCGCGCCGTTTTCGGCGGTCAGCGCCGAGAGCGGCACCGACAGCGGGATGACATCGGCGGTCTGCACGAAAACCCGGGCGCTCTGGCCCAGTTCTGCCGGGACTTTGCCGGAGGTGAATGAAATGCGTGCAGCGAAGGTGCGGGATTTCGGATCGGCGGCCGGCGACAGTTCGCGGATCTGCCCGGCGAAGCGCTGGTTCTGTTGTGTCCACAGTTCCACCGAGACTGGCTGGCCGACCTTGAAGCGACCGAAGCTCTGCTCCGGCAGGCTGATCAGCACTTCACGCTCGCCGTCAGTGGCGAGGGTGAAAACGGTCTGTCCGGCGGCGACCACTTGCCCGACTTCCACCGAGCGTTTGGCCACCACGCCATCCTGAGGCGCGCGCAGCACGGCGTAACTGGCCTGATTGGTCGAGACGTTGAATTCGGCCTTGATCTGTTTGAGGCGGGCTTCACCGGAACGGTAGAGGTTCTCGGCATTGTCGTAGGCCGAGCGACTGACCATCTGCCGCTCCATCAGGGTCTTGTAGCGGTCACGCTCGGCGCGCACCAGGTTCAGATTGGCTTCGGCGGCCGCGACCTGGGCCCGGGTGGCTTCCAGTTGCAGGCGTACATCCTGCGGATCAAGTTCGGCGAGCGGTTGATCGGCCTTCACGCGCTGCCCCTCGTCGACCAGTCGTCGGCTGACTTTGCCGCCGATGCGGAACGCAAGATCGGGTTCGTAGCGGGCGCGAACCTCGCCCGGATAACTTTCCATCGCCTGCGCCGAAGGCTCTGGCTGCACCACCATGGCCGGTCGCACGCTGACTTGCGTCACCTCTTCCTTGCCACACGCCGACAATAAAAACGCCAGACTGACTGGCACCGCAAAGGACAACGCATGGCGGAACATGGTGAAGGACCTTTCGCTAAGGAGGCTTGGAATAATTATACTGGCCGGTATGTTATTAATAGCAAACTCACCAGTCCAGTATTAAAAGCGAAGAATGTCGAACAATCTTTCCACTCCAAACGGCCCTGGCCGACCGAAGGATCCGGCCAAGCGCCAGGCGATTCTGGAGGCGGCGAAAATCCTGTTTCTGAGTCATGGCTATGCCAACACCAGCATGGACGCGGTTGCCGCCGAGGCGGGCGTATCGAAACTGACGGTCTACAGCCATTTCAACGACAAGGAGACGCTGTTCTCTGCCGCCGTGGTGGCCAAATGCGAGGAGCAATTGCCGCCACTGTTCTTCGAATTGCCGGAAGGCATCGCGGTGGAAAATGTGTTGCTGAACATTGCGAGAGGCTTTCACCACCTCATCAACAGCGATGAATCGGTGAACCTGCATCGCCTGATCATGGCGCTGGGAAGTCAGGATCCGAAGCTGTCGCTGATCTTCTTCGAGGCCGGTCCCCAGCGCATGGTGCAAGGCATGGAACGTTTGCTGCGACGGATTCACGAAACCGGTGTGCTGAGCATCGACAACCCGCACAACGCCGCCGAGCACTTCTTTTGCCTGATCAAGGGCGCGGGGAATTTCCGGCTGTTATACGGCTGCGGAGAACCGCTGACCGGTGAGGCGGCGGAAAGTCATGTGCAGGAGGTGGTCGGGCTGTTCATGCGGGCCTATCGACCCTGATTTCCGCGGCGTCTGCACTGACGCTTTCGCTGGCAAGCCAGCGATTGGGGACGACTCGGTCTCAGGCCTTGAGCGCTTTCTTCGGGTAGATGTCGTAACGGCTGGATTTGCCATCCAGCGCATGACTCGGCTTCGGCCCTTCGATGCACGGTGCCTTGCGCGGGCGCTTGACCACTACCCGATGCGTGGCCAGTGCCAACGCCGCTTCCAGCAAGGCCGGAGCATCCGGATCATCGCCTACCAGCGGACGGAACAGACGCATTTCCTTCTTCACCAGCGCAGTTTTCTCACGATGCGGGAACATCGGGTCGAGGTAGATCACCTGCGGCGGCTCGCCCTCCCAATTGCGCATCACCTCGATGGAATTGCCCTTGAGCAGCTTCATCCGCGCTACGATCGGCGCCACGTCGAAGTCTTCTGCCGCGCGGGCCAGACCATCCTCCAGCAAGGCGCCGATCAATGGCTGACGCTCGATCAGGCTCATCTCGCAGCCAAGACTGGCCAGTACGAACGCATCCTTGCCCAGCCCCGCCGTGGCGTCCAGCACCCGTGGACGTACGCCCTGAGCGATGCCGACCGCCTTGGCGATCATCTGTCCGCTGCCACCGCCGTACAACCGGCGATGGGCCGCGCCACCCTCGACGAAGTCGACCCGCACCGGCCCCGGCGCATCCGGTCCCAGTTGTTGCAGCTGCAAACCCTGCTCACCGACCTGCAGGGCAAACTCGCCGTCTGCCACCTGCAACGGCAGGCCCAGGCGTTGCGCCCACTGCTCGGCCTGCGCTTCGAACGTCGGGCCGAGGGCCTCGACATGGATGCGGCAGGCCGCGGGTTGCTCAATCATGGAAAACACGCTCAAAAAAGTTAAGGATCGGCAAAAACCGCCGATAACCCAATCAACGCGCATTTTGCCAGAGCTGAGCGTCAACCGAAAAAAATGTCAGGCATTCTTCCCACATCGATTGGCTACATTTCGCCCACAGGTGATTTCAGCCGTCATAACACTCAAGCATTGGGCGGCGTCAGCCACCTGTGGCAGGATTTCTTTGCCCAGGCACTGGCCGAACAATCGAGTGATGTGGTGCCGGCCTGCGGCACTTTCCCGCCGGTTGATCTGGAAAGTCCTGAAGAACCAACCGTCGGCAGCGAACTGCACGCGCACATCATCAGCCAGCGCGAATGCGATGTGGTCGAAACCCAGGTGCGTCCTCCGGAGCCGCTGTTCCTGCCGATCGCCGAGCTCGAACTGGATCTGGCCGAGCCGTACCCTCCGTTCCCGCCAGAAGCAATCAAGACTCAGCAAAAGCAGCAGGATTTCGACAGCAGTTGGGTGCGTCCGATCGTGATCAACAACGGCCAGCCGATTCCGGAACCGGGCCCTGCCCCGCAGAAAAAGCCGCTCTACCTGCCGATTGCCGAGTTCGACCTGGATCTGCTGCAGCCTTACCCGCCGTTCCCGCCGGAAGAAATCGTCGAGCAGCAGAAAGCCCTGGACTTCGATAACGGCTGGGTACGCCCGATCGTTCAGCAGAACCTGCGCATCGCCGCCTGATCCCTCAGCGACACACGCTCCAGCGCCCGACATCGACATGAAAGTGATTGCGATGGGCTGCGTTGTAGTCCGGACTCAACACCACACTGAACGCCTCGCAGGCACCGTCGCGCACCTGACGTAGAAACTGCGCGTCCTGGTTTTGCTTCGGCCAGTCCTTGAGCACGCTGATCACGCGACCATCCGCGAGGCGCAAGCCGGCGATGTCCAGCGCATCGGCGCTGGCATGGCGGCTGAGTGCACCGCTCTCGCGGTTGTAGATATTGCGACAAGCGAAGCTGCCGAGGTGATCGACTCGAGCCACAGATTGACCGTAGGCCTGCTGCGCCGCCGGTTGCAGCGTATGGCGCTCGAACAGCGCAAACGCCACCGCCAAGGGACAACTGGCGAGAAAGCTGCTGCTGAGCGCCACCCCGCCGCCCTGCACGCGCAAAGCACCGATCAGCGGACATTTGGCGTCGGGACTGTCGGCCTGTGGTGAAACCCGCAGGCCGGAGCTGACCAGCGCCTGCTCGCACAAGGCCGGATCGCTGCGCAGGCGCATCAACTTGTAGCCCGTGAGCCAGTTGGGCGTCGCCTGCACGTCCAGTGGCGCCCACGGGTTCCACTGCGGCGGCACATCAAGCCAACCGCGCCAGACGCCGATCAGGCTGCCACCGATGATCAGCAGCACGGTCAACAGCGTCCAGCGCCCCATGCTCACCCCTTGAACAATTGATTGGCTTTGGCGTACGGCATCGAACGGGAGGTGAAGGTGAACGTGCCGGACTGCTGGATTTCTTCCGCCGCGCGGTAAAACTCACCCAACGCCGCCAGGGCCAGCGCCGATCCGGTGCTGATCCGCTTCACGCCCATTTCTTCGAGCTGCTGCACCGTCAGTTTCAAGCCGCCGGACATCAGCACGTTGACCGGTTTCGGCGCCACCGCGCGCACCACCGCCAGAACTTCTTCGGCGGTGCGCAGGCCCGGCGCGTACAGCACGTCGGCGCCGGCTTCGGCGAAGGCCTGCAAGCGGCGGATGGTGTCGTTGATATCGGGATTGCCATGCAGATAGTTTTCCGCACGGGCGGTCAGCATGAAGGGAAACGGCAAGGTGCGCACGGCCGCGACGGCCGCTTCGATCCGCGCCACCGCGTGTTCGAAGCAGTAGATCGGCGAGTCTTCCCGGCCGGTGGCATCCTCGATCGAGCCGCCCACGGCGCCCGCCTCGGCGGCTCGGATCAGACTTTGCGCCGATTGCGCTGGAGCGTCGGCGAAACCGTTTTCCAGATCCACCGCCACCGGCAGATCGGTGGCCGCGACAATCGCCCGAACATTGGCCAGCGTATCGTCGAGGCTAAGACCGCCATCGGGTTTGGCCTGAGAAAACGCATAACCGGCGCTCGTGGTCGCCAGCGCCTGATAGCCGAGACTGGCGAGCATCTTCGCGGAACCGGCGTCCCACGGATTAGGGATCACGAAAATCCCCGGGCGTTCGTGCAGGGCTTTGAAGGATTCGGCTTTACGGGCTTGTTGTTGACGGGCTTGGACGTCCATCGGCAGGCTCCTGAGCAGAAAATGAATCCGCCTCAGAGCAGGCCGAGTTGCTCGGCGGCGGGTTCTCTGTATAGCTCAGGCAAGGGGCGCAGGCCAGGCAAACGTTGCATCAGTTGTGCGTGAAAACGTTGCGCCAGCTTCGCCGCGAGGAGGTTATCGGCGGTGTGCAGGAAGATGTAGGGCGTGCGGCCCTCTTCGATCCACTCGGCGATTTTCGCCACCCACGGCACCAGAAACGGATCGTTGGCCTCAAGCTCCGGGTGGCCGATGAAGCGCACCTGCGGGAATTGAGTGAATGCTGCCGGCCGCGTGGGCACGCGGGGCTTTTTCGATTGGGCGTGGATCACCGACGACTCGGTCGACAGGCAACTGAACAACGCGCGCGGGTCGAGACAGATACGCTCCACGCCACGATCCAGCAATAGCCGGTTCAGCAGTCGCTCACTCTCGCCCTTGGCGAAAAACTGTTCGTGGCGCACTTCCACCGCCAGCGGGCAATCCAGTGCATCGATAAACGCAGCAAGCTCCGGCAAGCGATGCGGAGTGAAGCTTTTCGACAGTTGCAGCCACATTGGCGAGACGCGCTCACCGAGCGGCTTGAGTAACTGGAGGAAGGTTTCAGCGGCGGTCAGTTGATCGCGCAAGTCGCCGCTGTGGCTGATGTCACCGGGAAACTTGGCGGTGAAGCGAAAATGCTCCGGCATCACCTCGGCCCAACGCTGCACGGTGGCCGGCGAGGGGCTGGCGTAGAAGGTCGTGTTGCCTTCCACCGCGTTGAAGACTTGTGAATAGAGTCCGAGGAAATCGGAGGTCTTGGCGTCTGCCGGATACAGATACTCGCGCCAGGCGTTTTCGCTCCAGGACGGGCAACCGAGGTAGTAAGGCAGATCCATCAGATGTACAGATCGAGGCCCAGCACGTCTGCATCCCAATCGACAAAACCGGCGGTGCTCAGGTAGCTGGCCAGGGCCATGGCCACGCTTTTCTTCATCGCGCGGTGATATATCATGTCTTGTTGGCGGGCGGGCAGATTGCTCAGGCGTTGCGCGGTGGCTTTGGCGGCACGGGCGGCCAGTTGCTCTTCGGTCGGGAATTCCAGCTCGCCGTCGATATCGTCGACGGACTCATCCAGCGCCGGATTGCCTTTGCGAGGCTTGCGCTTGATAGGGTAGGAATGAGTGGAAACGCCGTCTATACGCATAAAGTCATGCTCGGTATCGATGATGGCAATTTAGCGGCACCTGACCGACTTAGCAAATCGCCGAGTGATAACTAGAACACATAAAAGACAAAAGGTTTAAAGCGCGGGGTTAGAAACGGACGATTGGCAGGAGCGGGAGAACCCTGCGGCGAATGTCACAGGGTGAATGGCCTTAGCGGGCTTTCGGGGTGGCTACCTTGTCGCGCAGGTAAACCGGCTGGGCGTCGTCAGCCGGAATCGCTTCACCGCGCTCCCAGGCAAATCGTGCCAGAGTCAGCAGGTCTTCAGCGTGGGGCAGCATGCCGGCATCGGAACCGCTCAGGTTTACCGCGATGCGTTCGCCATAACCCCAGCCGGTGCCGGCACCGAACCATTCACCCGAGGCATCCTCCGGCAGCGCGGCGACTTCCGGCGGCAGCACCGCCTCGGCGCCGGCCAAGCGCATCTCCCCGGCCGACTCGCGGTAGCAGCCCCAATACACCTCATCCATGCGCGCATCGATAGCCGCCGCCACCTGGCTCACGCCGTGTTCGCGATACGCCCGTTGCGCCAGCACGGCCAGGTTCGACACCGGCAACACCGGACGATCCAGGGCAAACGCCAGGCCTTGCACCACGCCGATGGCAATTCGCACGCCAGTGAAAGCGCCCGGGCCACGGCCGAAGGCGATGGCATCCACCGCTTGCAGGGTGGTGCCGGCGTCGGCCAGCAGTTGCTGGATCATCGGCAGCAGTTTCTGCGCATGCAGGCGCGGGATCACCTCGTAATGGCTCGTGACCTTGCCGTCATGCAGCAAGGCAACGGAGCAAGCTTCAGTCGCGGTGTCCAGGGCCAGCAAGGTGCTCATCGATGTGTCCGTAAATCAGGTGGGGAAAAGTGCGCCAGTATAAACAACTACGGCCCGCAAGCGGGCCGTGGATGATGCAGCGGATCAGGTTTTTCAGCTCAGCGCTTCAAGCACCTTGGCGGTGATCGCTTCAACCGAACCGACGCCAGGGATGTGGCTGTACTTCGGCTTGCCACCGTTACTGGCGGACAGCTTCTGGTAGAAGTCCACCAGCGGCTTGGTCTGCGAGTGGTAGACCGACAGGCGATGACGCACGGTTTCTTCGGTGTCGTCCTTGCGCTGTACCAGCTCTTCGCCGGTGATGTCGTCTTTACCGGCAATTTTCGGCGGGTTGTAGACGATGTGGTAAACGCGGCCGCTGGCCTCGTGAACGCGACGACCGGCGATACGCTGAACGATTTCTTCGTCTTCAACGGCGATTTCGACCACGGCGTCCAGCTCGACACCGGCAGTCACCAGCGCTTCAGCCTGAGGAATGGTGCGCGGGAAGCCATCGAACAGGAAACCCTTGGCGCAATCGGCTTGAGCGATACGGTCCTTGACCAGCGCGATGATCAGGTCATCCGACACCAGGCCACCGGCATCCATGATGCTCTTGGCCTTGATGCCCAGCTCGGTGCCGGCCTTGACCGCAGCACGCAGCATGTCGCCGGTGGAGATTTGCGGAATGCCGAATTTCTCGGTGATGAACTTAGCCTGAGTACCTTTACCGGCCCCGGGAGCTCCCAGCAGAATGACGCGCATCGATGTGCTCCTCAATTTTTTATATAAAAAACAATGGATTCGCCTCGTGGGGCCAATCTCATAAAACGGGTCGTGGCCGCCCAAACGGCCAAAGGCTGATCAAGATACACAGCAGGCTGCGCCCACACAAGACGCCAAAAGTCGGAGAAACCGGCGCCCGCCGCGACCTTGCGACGCGGTTCCCCAAGTCGCAACCCCATCATTAACTGTCGCCTGACCGCATTTTTCCCACGGTCGTCAAACGGCACCCAAGGGTTCGCCCCGGGTGCCCCGCCCCACGCAGAAAACCTTAGCCGGTATTTCGCAAACCGGCGGCAATCCCCGCCACAGACACCAGCAGCGCCTGTTCCACCGGGCTGCCCTGCTCGACATCCTGTTGCCGCGAGCGCGCCAGCAACTCGGCCTGCAATAGATGCAGCGGGTCAAGGTAGGTGTTGCGCAGACGGATGAATTCCAGGGTATCCGGGCTATGTGCCAGCAGCTGCGACTGACCGGTCAGGCCGAGGACCACGGAACACGCCTGCGACAATAGGTCGCGTAAGTGCGCACCCAAAGGCAACAGGTCCGACTGCACCAGACGCTGGTCGTAGGACAGCGCAATGTCGGCATCGGCCTTGGCCAGCACCATCTCCAGCATGTCGATACGCGTGCGGAAAAACGGCCACTGTTCGCGCATCTGCCCCAGCAACTTGCCTTCGCCGCGCTCCAGCGCCTTGCTCAAGGCGGTTTCCCAGCCGAGCCAGGCCGGCAGCATCAGACGGGTCTGGGTCCAGCCGAAGATCCACGGAATCGCCCGCAGACTTTCGATGCCACCGGCGCGGCGCTTGGCCGGACGGCTGCCCAATGGCAGGCGACCAAGCTCCTGCTCCGGGGTCGACTGGCGGAAATACTCGACGAATTGCGGATTTTCCCGAACCACCGCACGGTAGGCGGCGACGCCGTCAGCGGCCAGTTCGTCCATCAGATGCCGCCATTCAGGTGTCGGTGGCGGCGGTGGCAACAGGGTCGCTTCGAGCACTGCCGCCAGATACAGATTGAGGTTTTGTTCGGCGATGTCCGGCAGGCCGAATTTGAATCGAATCATTTCCCCCTGCTCGGTGGTGCGGAAACGTCCGGCCACCGACCCCGGCGGCTGCGACAGAATCGCCGCGTGTGCCGGACCACCGCCACGCCCCACGGTGCCACCGCGGCCGTGGAACAGCAGCAGTTCGACTTGCTGCTCGCGGCAGATTTCCACCAGCCGTTCCTGCGCCCGGTACTGCGCCCACGCCGCCGCGGTGGTGCCAGCGTCCTTGGCCGAGTCGGAATAGCCGATCATCACCTCCTGCGGACCTTGCAGCCGTGCGCGATAACCCGGCAGCAGCAACAGGCGTTCGATCACCGGGCCGGCGTTGTCGAGGTCGGCGAGGGTTTCGAACAGCGGCACCACACGCATCGGCCGCAAAACGCCCGACTCTTTCAGCAGCAGTTGCACCGCCAGCACATCAGAGGCGGCGCCGGCCATGGAGATCACGTAGGAGCCCAGCGAAGCCGCCGGCGCGGCGGCAATTTCCTTGCAGGTGGCGAGCACTTCGGCGGTGTCGGCCGAGGGTTTGAAATGCGCCGGCAGCAATGGCCGACGGTTTTGCAGTTCGCGGGTCAGGAAGCTGATGCGCTGTTCTTCGTCCCACTCTTCGTATTTGCCGAGGCCGAGGTAATCGGTGATTTCGGTCATCGCTGCGCTGTGGCGCGACGAATCCTGACGCACATCGAGGCGCACCAGGAACAGGCCGAAGGTCACGGCCCGACGCAGGCAATCGAGCAACGGCCCATCGGCGATCACGCCCATGCCGCACTCGTGCAGCGAGTTGAAACACAGTTCCAGCGGATCGAGCAGGTCGCGATTGTTGTGCAGCACATCGGCCGGGGCCGGCGTGGTGGCGGTCAGCGATGCATGGGCCCAGTTACGGGTGGCGCGCAGCCGTTCACGCAATTGTTTGAGCACCGCCCGATAGGGCTCGGCGCTGTCGCCGGCCCGGGCCTTGAGCGCATCGCTGGCCTGCTGCATCGACAGTTCGGCCGCCAGGTGATCGACATCCCGCAGGTACAGATCGGCCGCCATCCAGCGCGCCAGCAACAGCACTTCGCGGGTGACGGCAGCCGTCACGTTCGGGTTACCGTCACGGTCGCCGCCCATCCACGAAGCGAAGCGGATCGGCGCGGCTTCCAGTGGCAAACGCAAACCGGTGGCCGCAAACAGCGCCTGATCGGCCTTGCGCATATGGTTGGGAATCGCCTGCCACAGCGAGTGCTCGATCACCGCAAAACCCCACTTGGCTTCGTCCACCGGGGTCGGCCGGGTGCGGCGGATTTCTTCGGTGTGCCAGGCTTCAGCGATCAGGCGTTGCAAGGTGTTGTGGATGTGCTCGCGTTCGGCCGTGGTCAGGTCGCGGTGATCCTGGGCCGCCAGTTGCGCGGCAATCGCGTCGTACTTCTGGATCAGCGTGCGGCGGGCCACTTCGGTCGGGTGCGCGGTGAGCACCAGTTCGATCTCCAGCCGCGCCAGTTGCCGGGCCAGGGATTCGGCGCTGTGCCCTTCGTTGCGCAGGCGGGCGAGCAGTTCCGGCAGGACGCGGGATTCGAACGGTGCGGCCTGGGTCTCTTCGCGGCGATGGATGAGCTGGTACTGCTCGGCAATGTTCGCCAGGTTGAGAAACTGGTTGAAGGCCCGCGCCACGGGCAGCAGTTCGTCTTCGCTCAATTGATTGAGGCTGGCGCTGAGTTCGGCGTCCATCGAGCCGCGCCGGTCGGCCTTGGCGCCCTTGCGGATCTGCTCGATCTTGTCGAGAAACGCCTCGCCGTACTGGTCACGAATAGTGTTGCCCAACAGCTCACCGAGCAGGTGAACGTCTTCGCGCAAGCGTGCATCAATATCGGTCATCAGCATCTCTCCAGCAGTAATCGGTGACGGATCGCAAGTGAGTGGATGAACAGAGAGTGCCGCTCTGGAACGCTTCTTACAAGCAGACGACGAAGGGACTTTAAACCTTGAGGCTTGAAGCTAGTCTCAACAGTAAGCCCCACAACGGCTTGCCGCCGGCTGACGGCGGACACTCACCAAGACCTGCCATGAGCAGGTGCGACATGAGGTCTATATGAAAATCCGTGAACTCGCCCAGCATTGGGAAGAAACCGCCAAGGGTCGCCTGACCGATACCGGCTACACGATTCATCTGGATGTGGAAGCCGCCGCCCGGCTGGCGGCAATCGCCGAAATGTACCCCAAACGCCACGCCGAAGAACTGCTCGGCGAGCTGATCGGCGCCGCCCTCGAAGAGTTCGAGGCGAGCCTGCCGTATGTGAAAGGTTCGACCGTGGTCGCCACCGACGAGGAAGGCGATCCGCTGTATGAAGATGTCGGCCCGACGCCGCGTTTTCTCGCGCTGTCGCGGCGGCATTTGCATGACTTGTCGACCGCAGCCGGCAAGCAGAAACACTGACACAACATAAATCGAAACGTGGGAGCGAGCTTGCGCGCGAAAGCGGTTTGTCAGGCACTTTAGTGGTGACTGATCCGACGCTATCGCGAGCAAGCTCGCTCCCACATTGACTGTATTCAAACTCATAAATCACACGCCTTATTACTCCCGCGCGTACCACTCTCCCCCGCCAAAGTTCCCGGTTTAGGACCCTGTCCACCTGGTCAGCATTTTTTTTGGCGATGAGCCATCTTTTCTGAACTTTTGAAAAATGCCTTCGGTCGGAACAGGTAACCACGCCTGGAACGAGCGTTTCAAAACGCACTTGCACATGACGGTTGCGGCTCCGCTACCAGGATGGATTTCGAAGCTTCCAAGGAGTTAACCAATGGAGTTGAAGACCATGAAGACCCAAACCTCGTTTTCCCACCTGCGCGGTCTGAAACTGGCCGCCCTGGCGATCGGCACCAGCTTCGTACTGGCCGGTTGCGCCGGCAATCCTCCGACCGAGCAATACGCCGTGACTCAATCGGCGGTCAACAGCGCGGTCAGCGCCGGCGGTACCGAATTCGCCGCCGTGGAAATGAAGCAGGCACAGGACAAGCTCAAACAAGCCGAAATCGCCATGCACGATAAAAAGTATGACGAAGCCCGCACCCTGGCCGAACAGGCCGAGTGGGACGCCCGCGTCGCTGAACGCAAGGCTCAGGCGATGAAAGCCGAACAAGCGGTGAAGGATTCCCAGAAAGGTGTTCAGGAACTGCGTCAGGAAAGTCAGCGCACTGTGCAGTAAGCGCGCATCCCGACCGCAAGGCTGAAACTCTTATCGATAGAAAGGACGAACGATTATGCGTAAACAACTGATGATCCCCGCTCTTCTGGCCGCAAGCGTTGCCCTGGCTGCCTGCTCGACACCGCCGAACCCGAATCTGGAACAGGCGCGCACCAACTACGCCGGCCTGCAGGCCAACCCGCAGGCCAGCAAGGTCGCGGCGCTGGAAACCAAGGACGCCAGTGATTATCTGGACAAGGCCGACAAGGCTTATCTGGACAAGGAAGATCAGCGCAAGGTCGACCAACTGGCCTACCTGACCAACCAGCGCGTGGAAGTGGCCAAGCAGACTATCGCCCTGCGTACTGCTGAGAACAATCTGAAGAACGCCGCCGCCCAACGCGCCCAGGCCCGTCTGGATGCTCGCGATCAGCAGATCAAACAGCTGCAGGAAAGCCTCAACGCCAAGCAGACCGATCGCGGTACGCTGGTGACCTTCGGTGACGTGCTGTTCGCCACCAACAAGGCCGATCTGAAATCCAGCGGTCTGGTGAACATCAATAAACTGGCGCAGTTCCTCCAGGAAAACCCTGATCGCAAAGTGATCGTCGAGGGTTATACCGACAGCACCGGTTCGGCGAACTACAACCAGTCGTTGTCCGAGCGTCGTGCCACTTCCGTACAGGTCGCACTGATCAAGATGGGCGTCGATCCGTCGCGCATCGTAACTCAGGGCTATGGCAAGGAATACCCGGTGGCGGATAACGGCAGCGTTTCGGGCCGTGCAATGAACCGTCGGGTGGAAGTGACCATTTCCAACGACAACCAGCCAGTGATGCCGCGTTCGGCGGTTAGCGCCAAATAATTCGCGAAGCAACATGAAAGCCCCGCCGGATCTGCTCCGACGGGGCTTTTTTTTGCAGCGGAGATTGACTACCACTTGTCTTGACCTGTCATTTATAACAGTAGGCGAAACAAATGAGTGCGCGTAACACTTTAGCTCCAAACCAAATGCTGGAAATCAAGGAGCGTTACCATGCGAACTCGGGCCTTTCTGACAACACTGTGTGCAGCCATGCTCGTTGCAGGCTGCGTAGCACCACCATCGAACGCCTCAACTGCAAATGATTTTGGGTATGACGAACGAGATTCCATCCCAAATGAGGTTCCATTGCCTGAACCGGAAGTCAATCAGCGTCCGGTAGTGGGAACCAAAACACTACTGGTCACCGTAACCCATTGGCAGGATGGCGACGCTCTGGATTTTCCATTGATCAGGCAACATACAGTTTCTACGGATCCCAACGCACTGCCGGCTTACATTCACGCAGCCTCGAACGGAAAGCTCACACTCACCGGACAGATCATTGAGCATACATCCGGCCCTCGCCCTGAACTATGCACATTCAAACCCGGAGACTCGGCACCAATGCCGATTAACCTGGCAGATTCAGAGGGGATAAAAGCCGCGCAGGCGCATGGACTGGACGCTAATAACTACGATTACCGCATCAGCGTAATTGACTGTGGCGGGTCAGCTTCAGCCTGGACACCCGGGAAATTCATTGGTGTATATGGACAATCGGGAGGCCCTCACGTTTACAAGCATGAATTCGGGCACAATCTTGGATACAGCCATGGAAGCACCTACATCAAGTGCCCAAAACACGGCGATACCGTATTAGCCCCACTGGAAATGGCCCCCATTGAGTGTGCGGTGATTGGCTATGGCGACAGTGGTGACTCTGTCTCTGGGGGTGGAACCCTCTATCCCGCCAACAATCGGTGGTACTCGGGATGGCTGGACAGCTCACAGGTGGCAGTCATCGAACGCAGCGGCCTTTATCGCTTGGCAAAACTGGGCGATGCCGGACCTCAGCTTTATCTCATCAATCGACCTGAAACCACTCCGGCACAATTGGCGTTGGAGTACCGAAAACCCACTCCATTCGATAATTTTCCTGCAACCGATAACCGGGTAAACGGCGTTTGGGTGAGATACACCACGATGGGGGGCACAGTTTTAAACACCCAGCTCGATGGCACACCGGAAACAGCCACGACGGATGATCCGACATTACTCCCCGGCAAGACTCTAAGAGATCCAGGGGTAGGTATCACCGTTACAACATGTAGTGCAGATTCGCAGGGTGCGACAATTGCCGTCGCTGTAAATCATGAGACGGCGCCTAAATGCACATCACCACTTCCGTTACCCAAAATTACATCCCCGGCCTTAGAGGGGCCAGCTGCTCCAAATCCGATTAATTTCTCAGGGAAGGGTATTCCTGGCGCAACAACCAAGATTTCCTACCAAAAAAGCGGAGAAAATATCTCTCATGAACTAACAGTCATCGCTGATGCGCTGGGTAACTGGAAAACTAACTTCCCTCATTTATCAGCAGGGAAATATATTGCAGTTATATATCATCAGGTAAGCAGCACCTCTGCACCGCCAAGAATAGGATCTTTTGACGTAGCCCCTTGAGCTTCCAATTCGCCAACCGTTCTTCGTAAGCAGCATTGTAAAAACACGGGCGCCTCCTGATTTTTCATCTGAAAAAGGGAAGGCGCCCGTACAGACCCTGTTTTACTGCGCCAGCTTCTGCGGCGTCTCCTGCCCCATGCACCGCACGGCTTTCTTGCGGTCGTTGACCAGCACGCCAGTCAGCCCCTTTTGCTCGGTATCAAACAACACCAACACCCCATCAATGCACTGCGCCACTTGCGCCGCTGGCTCCAGGGAAACTTTGTAGTCTTCGCCGGGAATGGTCTTGAGCATGGTGAATTCGTTGAGCAGCAACGCATCCTCGGGTTTGGCGAAGTGCAGGTAGCCATACCACCACAGGGCACCGACGGTGCCGAGGATGCTGCAGATACCGGTGATGATCAGCGGGATGGCGTTGCGTTCTTCAGTCATTGCGGACTCTCTGGTGGTTCGTCTTCAGAATTCGGAGGTGTCGGATAATTCGGGATCTCGCCGAGGCGACGCAAGCCGTTGAAATGCTCGGGGTCGTCGAGGTAGCGCAGCATCACCTGGCGCCACACCGGGTCGCCGAAGGTCTGCACATGCCCGCCCCGGGTCAGCTGCAGCACGCGCGGTGGCGGCGCAGCTTGATACAGACGGATGCCGTTGGAAAGGGGCACCAGCGGGTCGTCGAGGCTGTGAAAGATCAGTTTCGGCACGCCGTTGAGCTGCGGCATGGCGTTGATCGCGCTGTCGCCATCCGGCACCAGCCACGACAGCGGCACCTGAAATGGCCAGGTCAGCCACGACGTGCTGAGGGCGTACTGGCCGACGCTGCGGTAACTGGCGGGCACACCGTCGAGCACCAAGGCCTTGAGCTGTTTTTGTCTTTCCGGATGTTGCACCAGCCAATGCACGGCCATCGCCCCGCCGAGGCTTTGGCCCAGCAGCACCAGCGGTTTGCCTTTGACTTCCGGCGCCTTGTCCAGCCAGGCGAAGGCGGCATCGATGTCCTGATAGATCGCCGGCAGGCTCGGCTCGCCTTCGGACAGGCCGTAACCGCGATAGTCCACCAGCAACACTTGATAGCCGTTTTTCGGCAGCCACCAACTCCCGCCCAAGTGCATCGGCAGGTTGCCGCCGTTGCCGTGCAGGTGCAGGACCGTGCCCTTGATCTCGACACCGGGTTTGGCCGGCAGCCACCAGGCATTCAGCTTGAGGCCGTCGGCGGTGGTCAGAGTGACGGTGCGGTATTCGAGTTTGGCCTTTTCCGGCGTGAATATCTGGCCCGGCTCTGGATAGAACAGCAAGGAGCTGCAACCGCCGAGGGTCAAAAGCAGGCAAAGGATGCCGAGGATTCTCATCCGGTGAAACCTCGCAAAAACAGGGTGGGAATGCATTCCAATGTGGGAGCGAGCTTGCTCGCGAATGCTATCTAACATTCAACTCACGCGTTACCTGACACACCGCCTTCGCGAGCAAGCTCGCTCCCACAAAGAACATCATCGAGTTCAGAGGATATTCGAGTAGTCCGCCTCGATCCGGTCCAGGCTCAAGTGATTGAGGAAGTTGGAGAAGCACATCCACGCCGACAACGCGTTCATGTCGCGGAACTGGTCCGGCAGGTACTTGGGCGGCACCACCAGGCCTTCGTCCACCAGCTGACGCAGGGTTCGCATGTCCTCCAGCGTGGTTTTGCCGCAGAACAACAGCGGGATCTGCTCGAGCTTGCCCTTGCGCACGGCCAACTGAATGTAGTTGTAAACCATGATGAAGCCCTTGAGGTAGGACAAGTCTTTGGTGAATGGCAGACCTGTCGGCGTCGATCCACGGAAAACCCGACTGGCGTTGCCATAGCTTTCCGCCATTTCGAAGCCCTGCTCGCGGAAGAACTCGAAAATCTGCAGGAAGTCCGCGCCCTCCTCGACCATGTGGATGGCGCGGGTGCGGTTGGTCAGTTTACGCAGGCGGCTCGGGTAGGAGGCGAAGGTGATGATTTCCATCAGGATCGCCAGGCCTTCCTGAGTCACTGTCGACGAGGGCGGGCCCTTGGACAGGAAGGTGCAGATCGGCTGGTTCAAGCCGTTGAGCGTGGTGCCGACGTGCACCAGGCCTTCGTGGACTTCCAGCGCGCGCACGTCGCGGTCGTTGAACATCGCGTCGGTGCGGATCTTGATGTAGTCGGCGCCCGCCGCCGCATCGGCGACGATCCCGTCGGACTCGAACACGCGGATGGTTTCCTCGGCCTCACCGAACACCTTGTTCAGCCGGGTTTGCAGCAGGTGCACGGCGTCCTTGGCGGTGAGGACCTTCGGTTCGTCCTTCAGGTCGCCACGACCATCGATGTTGTTCAGGTAGTCGGACATCATCAGGCCGAGGTCGGCCAGCGTGGGGTCACCGGCGTGGAACGCATCCGACGCGGCGCCGTACAGTTCCTGGGAAATCAGGCCGAAGTCCTCGGTGCCGCGCGCTTCGAGCATGCGCACCACCATCCGGTATTCCTTGCACATGCGGCGCATGATCTGGCCGACCGGGTTGAACTGACCGAGCTGACGGGTGATGTCGCGCTCGATGTTCTGGAATTCCAGCTTGACCCTGCTTGAGTCGAAGGACAGCGGCCGGTTGAGGTAGTAGTCGCGATCCACCGCCGGCAATTCCTTGCCCTTGGCCTTGAGGAAACCCTTGCGAATGTTCTCGTCCCACTTGACCGCGTCGAGCACGCGGATCGGCGTCTGCGCCAGCACAATGCGATCGGACAACGTGCGTATCGTCTGCTGGTAATCGTCCACCCGAAACTCCTGTAGAAAACGTGACGTACTGGATTATTTGGCTTTGGCCTGATGCTGATAGCGCGCCGCTTCGACGAAAACGTCGGAATTGGCCGGGTCGTCGAGGTAAGCAAAGACCTTTTCAAGCGGACTGTCGACCTGCACGCCCTCGCCGTCATCGGTCTGGAAGCCTTGGCCGTCGAGGGTTTTCTGGGCGATGGCCTGGTTGATCTGCTCAAGGTCGAGGTTGTAGATCACCAGCTCGCGCTTGTCGGTGATCTCGAAACCGGCAATGGTGAAGTGCCCGCCGTATTGCGCCGGCACCTTAGCCGACAGGTACCAGCGGTTGCCATGGCGCGACACCGTGAACGGATAGGCTTCACGCTCGCGGGGTTTGGCCTTGAAGTACGCAACCGCCTGATAGCGATCGTTGCCCAGGCGCGTCAGCTCCAGATTCATCGGCTCGCCCCAGGCATTGGTGCTCGACCATTGGCCGAGCAGGCCCTTGGGCGCCGGTTCACTGGCGGGCAGCGGATCCTTGAAGGTCACCAGACATCCACTGAGCAACAGGAACGACAAGGCGATCAGCACGCCACGCCAGGCTTTCATTCGACACTCCCTAGACCCGAACTCACCAGCGAACCTGTGGGAGCGAGCTTGCTCCCACAGGGGATTGCGTTACACCGACGCGAGTACCAGGTGCATATAGCGCGTCAGAATGCCGAGCATGTCCTCTTCGGCCAAAGGCTCGGCGTCGTTGAGCAGGCCCTGATATTCCATCCGTCCGATAATCGCCGTCAACACCTTGGCATCCTGCTGCGGCTCGCGCGAGCCCAATACCTGGAACAACTGGCAGGTGCCCTGCAGCAGAATCTGCTGATGGGAACGCACAAGCTCCGCCAGACGCGGGTTCAGCAATGCTTCCTGGCGGAACGCCTGTTCCGCCATCAAATGCTCGCGACGGTTGACCAGTTGCCGATGCACGTAGTCGGCCATCAACCGGGCGATATCGTCAGCCAGTTGCGAGCGCGACTCCGGGCTGCCGTCACCGCTGACCACCATTTCGCGCAGCAGGCCTTCGTTGTTGATCCACAGCTTGGCCATGTAGGCCGCGCTGCGTTCGACGTATTGGGCGAAGGTATCGGTGAGCAGGTCATCGATGTCCTTGAAGTAATACGTGGTGGCCGACAGCGGCACTCCGGCCTCGGCCGCCACCGCCCGGTGACGCACAGCGCGCACGCCGTCGCGCACGACGATGCGCATCGCCGCATCGAGAATGTCCTGTCGACGCTGTTCACTGCCCTGCCGGCTGGCCTTGCGGCCCTGGTACTGAACACTTTCAGCGACCGCAGTGGCGATTCCCGCTGCACCCTCTTGAGCCATTGCACCGATCACGACAGGCATACCTCTGTTGTTTTCTTCAAAATTAACCATTTGATACGTTTGTACCAGACAGGCAATAAAAAGCCGCCCATTTCAGGCGGCTTTTTTATTGAAACAATTACGCTTGCGGCCGCATGTGCGGGAACAGGATCACGTCGCGGATCGACGGGGAGTTGGTCAGCAGCATCACCAGACGGTCGATGCCGATACCTTCACCGGCCGTTGGCGGCATGCCGTACTCCAGCGCGCGAACGAAGTCGGCGTCGTAGTGCATGGCTTCGTCGTCGCCGGCGTCCTTGTCGGCCACCTGCGCCATGAAACGCTCGGCCTGGTCTTCCGCATCGTTGAGCTCGGAGTAGGCGTTGGCGATTTCACGGCCACCGATGAACAGCTCGAAGCGGTCGGTGACGTTCGGGTTCTCGTCGTTGCGACGGGCCAGCGGCGACACTTCGAACGGGTACTGGGTGATGAAGTGCGGCTGCTCCAGCTTGTGCTCGACCAGCTCTTCGAAAATCATCACCTGCAGCTTGCCCAGACCTTCGAAGCCCAGCACCTTGGCGCCGGCCTTCTTGGCGATGGCGCGAGCCTTGTCGATGTCGTTCAGGTCATCGGCGGTCAGCTCGGGGTTGTACTTGAGGATCGAGTCGAACACCGACAGGCGTACGAACGGCTCGCCGAAGTGGAACACCTTGTCGCCGTATGGCACATCGGTGCTGCCCAGAACCAGCTGCGCCAGCTCGCGGAACAGTTCTTCGGTCAGGTCCATGTTGTCTTCGTAGTCGGCGTAAGCCTGGTAGAACTCCAACATGGTGAATTCAGGGTTGTGACGAGTCGAAACGCCTTCGTTACGGAAGTTGCGGTTGATCTCGAACACTTTCTCGAAACCGCCAACCACTAGACGCTTGAGGTACAGCTCTGGCGCGATACGCAGGAACATTTCCATGTCCAGCGCGTTGTGGTGGGTTTCGAACGGCTTGGCCGCGGCGCCGCCAGGAATGGTCTGCAGCATCGGCGTTTCGACTTCGAGGAAGTCGCGCTTCATCAGGAAGCTGCGGATGTGCGCGATCACTTGCGAACGGACGCGGAAGGTCTGACGCACGTCTTCGTTGACGATCAGGTCAACGTAGCGCTGACGGTAGCGCTGTTCGGTGTCGGTCAGGCCGTGGTGCTTGTCCGGCAGCGGGCGCAGGGATTTGGTCAGCAGGCGCACGCTGGTCATCTCGACGTACAGGTCGCCCTTGCCGGAACGGGCCAGGGTGCCTTCGGCGGCGATGATGTCGCCCATGTCCCAGGTTTTCACCGCGGCCAGGGTTTCTTCAGACAAGGTTTTGCGGTTGACGTAGACCTGGATGCGACCGGTCATGTCCTGGATCACCATGAACGAGCCACGGTTGAGCATGATGCGACCTGCAACCTTGACCGGGATCGCAGCCTCTGCCAGCTCTTCCTTGGTCTTGTCCGCGTACTGCTTTTGCAACGCATCGCAGTAGTTGTCGCGGCGGAAGTCGTTCGGGAAGGCATTGCCCTTGGCGCGCTCGGCAGCAAGCTTTTCCTTGCGCAGGGCGATCAGGGAGTTTTCTTCCTGTTGCAGGGCCTGGTCGAGTTGTTGGTCGCTCATGTCTTTAAATATTCCATCACAGGTTCGTTGCCCCCGCCGGTGACGGGGGACTTGAGGTCGGGTGAAAGCTTACAGGCCCGATTTCAGGCTGGCTTCCAGGTATTCGTCGATGTCGCCGTCGAGCACCTTGTCGCAGTCGCTGCGTTCGATGTTGGTACGCAGATCCTTGATCCGCGAGGCATCGAGCACGTACGAACGGATCTGGTGACCCCAGCCGATGTCCGACTTGGTGTCTTCCAGCGCCTGGGACGCGGCGGTGCGCTTCTGCATTTCCTGCTCGTACAACTTGGCCCGCAGCATTTTCATGGCGGTGTCCTTGTTGGCGTGCTGGGAACGTTCGTTCTGGCAGCTCACCACGGTGTTGGTCGGTACGTGGGTGATACGTACGGCCGAGTCGGTGGTGTTTACGTGCTGACCACCGGCACCGGAGGAACGATAGGTGTCGATCCGCAGGTCTGCCGGGTTGATTTCGATTTCCACCTTGTCGTCGATCTCTGGCGAGACGAAAACCGCGGAAAACGAGGTGTGGCGACGGTTGCCGGAGTCGAACGGGCTCTTGCGCACCAGACGGTGCACGCCGATCTCGGTTCGCAGCCAGCCGAAGGCGTATTCGCCCTTGATGTGCACGGTGGCGCCTTTGATCCCGGCGACTTCACCGGCCGACAGCTCCATGATGGTCGCGTCGAAACCGCGTTTGTCGGCCCAGCGCAGGTACATGCGCAGCAGGATGTTGGCCCAGTCCTGGGCTTCGGTGCCGCCGGAACCGGCCTGGATGTCCAGGTAGGCGTTGTTCGGGTCCATCTCGCCGCTGAACATGCGACGGAATTCCAGTTTGGCCAGGGACTCTTCGAGACCCTGGAGGACTTCGACGACGTCATTCACGGCGCCTTCGTCGTTCTCTTCAACGGCCATGTCGAGCAGCTCGCGGGAATCGGCCAGGCCGGTGGCCAGCTCGTCCAGGGTGTCGACGATCTGCGCCAGCGTCGAGCGCTCGCGGCCCAGTTCCTGGGCGTATTCAGGTTTGTTCCAGACTGCAGGATCTTCAAGCTCGCGATTGACTTCGATCAGACGCTCATGCTTTTGATCGTAGTCAAAGATACCCCCGAATAGATTCGGAGCGCTCGGACAGGTCCTTGATGGTGTTCAGGATCGGGTTGATTTCCATGACGGGCAGCACTCGTTGGCGAACTTTTGAAAGCCGGCGAGTATAACGTAATCACGCTGTCACGGCAGCCCGTCTGGCGGCTCTTGAGGCGAATGAACTCAATGGTTCATTCGATCCCCACCTGATTGCGCCCGTTGTTCTTGGCCAGGTACAGGCCGCGATCCGCCGCCGAGATCAGCAACCGGCAGTCGCTGCCCGACTCCGGCACCATGGTCGCCAGACCGATGCTGATGGTCAGGCTCGAGCCTTCGGCCGGGGCATTGTGCGGAATTTTCAGCGCCGCAACCGTCTGGCGCAGCTTCTCCGCCACCAGTCGCGCCCCGCCCGGCGAGGTGTTGGGCAGCACCAGCGCAAATTCTTCGCCGCCATAACGCGCCGGCAGATCGGACGGCCGGGCACTGGCCTCGCGAATCGCCGTGGCGACCTTGCGCAGCGCTTCGTCGCCCTCGACATGGCCGAAGGTGTCGTTGTAGGACTTGAAGTAATCGACGTCGATCATCAGCAGCGACAGCTGGCTCTGGTCACGCAGCGAGCGGCGCCATTCCAGTTCCAGGTATTCGTCGAAGTGCCGACGGTTGGACAGCCCGGTCAGGCCGTCGGAGTTCATCAGGCGCTGCAACACCAGGTTGGTGTCGAGCAATTGCTGCTGACTGACCCGCAATGCGCGGTAGGCCGCGTCCCGTTGCAGCAATGTCATGTAGGAGCGCGAGTGATAGCGGATACGCGCCACCAGCTCGATGTTGTCCGGCAGTTTCACCAGGTAATCGTTGGCCCCGGCGGAGAACGCCGCACTTTTGATCAGCGGGTCTTCCTTGGTCGACAGGACGATGATCGGAATGTCCTTGGTCGCCGGGTGATTGCGGTATTCGCGCACCAGACTCAGGCCGTCGAGGCCGGGCATCACCAGATCCTGGAGGATCACGGTCGGCTTGATTCGCACCGCGTGGGCCACAGCAAGATGCGGGTCGGAGCAGAAGTGGAAGTCGATGTTCTCTTCGTTCGACAGCCCACGGCGCACGGCTTCGCCGATCATCGCCTGATCGTCCACCAACAACACCATGGCGGCGTTCTCGTCGGTTTTGATGTCATCGATCTGTAAGTCATTCATGGGCGGTCACCTGAGTGCTGCGGGGGCCAGGATTGCGGACGAACATGTTCATTTGGGGAAAATCTCCAGCAATCGTGGCGCTATCTTTTCCAGTGGACGGATTTCTACGGCCGCGTCGATGGCTGCGGCAGCCTTGGGCATGCCGTACACCGCACTACTTTGCTGATCCTGCGCGATGGTCAGATAACCCTGTTGGCGCATGAGCTTAAGCCCTTGAGCCCCGTCGCGTCCCATCCCTGTCAATAAAACCCCTACTGCGTCACCGTTCCAGTAGTTGGCGACGCTTTCGAAAAACACGTCGATCGAGGGGCGATAGATCTCGTTGACCGGCTCGGCGGTGTAGGCCAGCGTGCCGTTCTTGAGCAAACGAATATGGTGGTTGGTGCCGGCCAGCAGCACTGCGCCGGCCTGCGGCGGTTCGCCTTCGCGGGCCAGACGCACGTCCAGGCCGCTGGCGCCGGCCAGCCATTCGGCCATGCCGGCGGCGAACACCTGATCGACATGCTGCACCAGCACGATGGCCGCCGAAAAGTGGCGCGGCAGGCCTTTGAGCAGGACTTCCAGCGCCGCCGGGCCACCGGCCGAGGAGCCGATCGCCACCAGTCGCTGGCGCGAGGCGGTACTGCGTGGGGTCGCAGGTGCGGGACGCGCGCGGGCGGTTTTCTCGCCGATCAGCCAGCCGATGTTGAGGATCTTGCGCAGCAGCGGCGCCGCCGCTTCCTGAGGGTTGCCGCCGCCGATGGCCGGGGTGTCGACCACGTCCAGCGCGCCGTGGCCCATGGCTTCAAACACCCGGTGCACGTTCTGCTGGCGGTCCACGGTGACGATAACGATCGCGCAAGGGCTCTCGGCCATGATCCGGCGGGTGGCCTCGACCCCATCCATCACCGGCATGATCAGGTCCATCAGGATCAGGTCGGGAGTGTTTTGCGCGCACAGGCGCACCGCTTCGGCGCCGTTGCCGGCGACCCACACCACCTGATGCGCCGGTTCGAAGGCCAGTGCGCGGCGCAGGGCCTCCACCGCCAAAGGCATGTCGTTGACAATTGCGATCTTCATGCCCGCGCTCCTCCGATGAGCTCAACCACCGCGTCGAGCAAGGCGTCGTCATGAAAACTGGCCTTGGCCAGATAATAGTCGGCGCCGGCGTCCAGTCCACGGCGGCGGTCTTCCTCGCGATCCTTGTAGGAAACAACCATCACCGGCAGCGATTGCAGACGGTTGTCCCGGCGCAGCAGCGACACCAGTTCGATGCCGTCCATGCGCGGCATGTCGATGTCGGTGATCAGCAGATCGAAATCCTCTGAGCGCAGAGCGTTCCAGCCGTCCATGCCGTCCACCGCAACGGCCACTTCGTAGCCGCGATTGAGCAGCAGCTTGCGTTGCAGTTCGCGCACGGTCAGCGAGTCATCGACCACCAGAATCCGCTTGCGCGCGGCTTCTGCGGCCTGATTGCCGTGGCGTGCGATGCGCTCCAGACGCCCGGTGTTGAGCAGTTTGTCCACCGAACGCAGCATGTCTTCGACGTCGACAATCAGCACCACCGAGCCATCGTCGAGCAAGGCCCCGGCGGAAATGTCCTGCACCTTGCCCAGCCGCTCGTCCAGCGGCAGCACCACCAGCGTGCGCTCGCCGATGAAGCGTTCGACCGCCACGCCGTAGATCGCATCGCGCTCGCGGATCACCACGACTTTCAAGGTGTCGCCGCTGTTCTGGCTGGCCGGACGCTGCAATAACTGACTGGCCGCAACCAGCCCGACATGTCGACCTTCGTGCCAGAAATGCTGGCGGCCTTCGACCTGCACAATGTCGTCCGGCGCCAGATCGCACATGCGTTCGATGTGCGCCAGCGGGAAGGCGTAGGCCTCGTCGCCGACTTCCACCACCAGGCTGCGCACCACCGACAGGGTCAGCGGCACTTCCAGATGGAAGCGACTGCCCTCGCCCGCCGTCTGCTCCAGCACCACCGCGCCGCGCAACTGGCGGACCATGTGCTGAACGGCATCGAGGCCGACGCCGCGACCGGACACTTCGGTGACCTTGTCTCGCAGGCTGAAACCCGGCAGAAACAGGAAGGTCAGCAGTTCTTCTTCACTCAACTGGGCGGCGGTTTCCGCTGGAGACAACTGGCGCTCGACGATGCTGCGGCGGACCTTTTCCAGATCCACGCCGTTGCCGTCGTCGCTCAATTCCAGCACCAGCAGACCGGCCTGATGCGAGGCGCGCAGACGAATCAGCCCTTCCTCGGACTTGCCTTTGAGCAGGCGCTCTTGCGGAGTTTCAATGCCGTGATCGACTGCATTGCGCAGCAGGTGCGTCAGCGGTGCTTCGAGTTTTTCCAGTACATCGCGATCGACCTGAGTCTTCTCACCCTCGATTTCCAACCGCACCTGTTTACCGAGGCTGCGACCGAGGTCGCGGACCATCCGCACCTGCCCCGACAACACATCGGCGAATGGCCGCATGCGGCAGGCCAGGGCGGTGTCGTACAGCACTTGTGCGCGCTGACTGGCTTGCCAGGCAAACTCGTCGAGCTCGGCGTTTTTCTCTGCCAGCAACTGCTGGGATTCGGCGAGCAAACGGCGCGCGTCTTCCAGTGCCTCTTGAGCTTCAAGGCTCAGGGCATGTTCCTTGAGATGAACGTTGAGACTTTCCAGCGCCCGCAGGCCGTTGTTCTGCATGCGCTTGAGGCGCTGCATGGTGGCCAGGTGCGGTTTGAGGCGCTGGGTTTCCACCAGGGACTTGCTCGACAGATCGAGCAGGCTGTTCAAGCGTTCGGCGGTGACCCGCAGCACCCGCTCGCCGCCCTCAGTGGTGCGTTTGCTCTTGCGCGGCGCGGGCGCAGGCTCCGGCTCGGCCACCTCGGCGGGGGTTTCAACGGGCGCGGGCTCAGCCACCGGCGGTGGCTGAATCTGCAACTCGGCCATCGGTGGCGCACTTGGAACCGCAGGGACCACTGCCGGCGCCGTCGGATCGAGCAACCCGCCCATCAACGCCACGTAAGCCTCGATGTCCGCCGGTTGCGGGCCGTTGGCCGGTGTAGCAATGCGCATCAGCAAATCGGTGCCCTGCAACAGCGCGTCGATATGTTCCGGGCGCAGGAACAACCGTCCTTCCTGGGCGCTGACCAGACAATCTTCCATCACGTGGGCGACGCTGACGCCGCTGTCGATGCCGACGATCCGCGCCGCGCCTTTCAACGAGTGCGCCGCGCGCATGCACGATTCGAGCTGATCGGCCTGAGTAGGGTTGCGCTCCAGCGCCAGTAGCCCGGCGCTGAGCACCTGGGTCTGGGCTTCGGCTTCGAGGCTGAACAGCTCGAGCAGGGAGGCGTCGCGCATTTGCTCGGGGGTCATGTGAGGCTCCGGGAGACGGCGGACAACAGCTGTTCTTCATCCAGCCAACGCAGACTGCGACCTTTGAAAGGCAGCACGCCTCGGGTGTATTTGGCGCTGGCCTGTGCGCCGGACCGCGACGCGGCGTCGAGGATGCGCTCGTCGATGGCGTGAATCCCGTCGACTTCGTCCACCGGCACCACCACCGGCCCGCCCTGGGCCGCGATGATCAGCATGCGCGGCATGATCCGCGCGCCGGTCGCCGGGGCCGCATTGCTGTCGAGGTCGAGCAGTTCGACCAGCGACAGGCACGCCACCAGCGCACCGCGCACGTTCGCCACGCCGAGCAAGGCCCGGGAGCGCTGGTGCGGCAGCGAGTGAATCGCCTGCAACGGCGCGACCTCCACCAGACTGCGGGTGGCCAGGCCGAGCCATTCTTCGCCAAGGCGGAACATCAGCAGCGAACGGGTCTTCAGCTCGGTTTCAACCTGGGTCGCCACCGGATCGCGCTCGTCCTGCTGCAACGCATAGCGGTCGAGCAGGCGCGTGGCGGCGGCGGAATACACCGAGCAATTGCGGCAATGGATGTGCTCGTCCAGCAGCGGACAGGACTTGTCGCCGTGAATGCCGATGCGGTTCCAGCAATCGTCGATGGCCCGGGCGTCTTCGTGGGTGACATTCAAGGTGTCGGACGGGATCATCGTTTACGCTCACTGTCGGCGGTGCGGTCGCTGCGGGCGGCGCGCTCCTGCAATCGTCTGGCGCCGGCCGTGTCGCCCTGGGCCTGCAGCAGCGCGGCCAGGTGCATCAGGGCTTCAGGGTGTTGCGGTTCGAGGTAAAGCGCCTTGCGGTAAAAACCCTGGGCTTCGAGGGCGCTGCCGGCGACATCGCTCAGCAGGCCGAGCCAGTAAAACACCTGGGCCACCGGCTCGTGGCTGCGCAAATACTGTTCGCATGCGGCACGGGCCTCGGCGCTTTTGCCTTCGTTGGCCAGGGCGGCGATGTTGGCCAGCAGCGTTGCGGCATCGGGATTGTTGCTTTTAGCCGTCGCGGGCAAAGGCGTCACGCCCGCAAACGGGCGGTTACGCACCGGCGGCGGTGGCGTGCTGCGTACCGGTTGGCGCACAGGCAACGGCACGGGAATCGCGGTCGGCATCGACAACGGTTCGGGTTGTGGATCGCTGTGACGGCTGAAGGCAAACGACTGCGGGATCCCGATCGATCGCATGCCCAACCGCCCGAGCAGACTGCCCTCGGCCGGGCCGATAAACAGCACGCCATCAACATGGGTCAGGCGTTTGAGCACCGCGAATACCTGCTGCTGGGTCGGCTGATCGAAATAGATCAGCAGGTTGCGGCAGAACACGAAATCGAACGGCGGCTCGTTGACCAGCAATGACGGATCGAGCACGTTGCCGACATGCAGGCGTACCTGCTCGCGGACGATTTCATTCACCCGATAGCCCTCGTTCTCGGCAAAAAAATGCCGCTCGCGAAAGTCCAGTTCCTGACCGCGAAACGAGTTCTTGCCGTACAGCGCCCGCCGCGCCTTGTCCACCGACAAGGGGCTGACGTCCATGCCATCGACCTTGAACTGATGGGGCTTGAGGCCGGCATCGAGCAAAGCCATGGCAATCGAATAGGGTTCTTCACCGGTGGAACACGGCAGGCTGAGGATGCGCAGCGCGCGCATGTTGTTCAGTTCACCCAGGCGTTTGCGCGCCAGTTTGCCCAGTGTGGCGAAAGATTCCGGGTAACGGAAAAACCAGGTTTCGGGGACGATTACCGCTTCGATCAACGCCTGCTGTTCATCCCGAGAGCCTAGCAAGGTCTGCCAGTACTCATTGGCATTCACCGTTTGCGACAGGGTGATGCGCTGGCGTACAGCCCGCTCGATGATCGCCGGGCCGACCGAGGCGACGTCAAGGCCGATGCGTTCCTTGAGGAAATCGAAGAAGCGCTGGTCACTGCTCATGGCTGCTCCTCAAGCTGCGCCGGATCCAGCGGCGGCGACGGGAACAGCAGCGTGCGCACCGACTCGTCCAGCAAGTCGTTGACCCGCACCCACTGCACCAGCCCTTGCGCGTCTTCACGCACCGGGCCCAGGTACGGCGCCTGACGATTGTCGAGGCCGTACGGCTGAAAATCATCCGGGTTGCAACGCAAGGTGTCGGTGGCCTGTTCGAGGATCAGGCCCAGCCAGTGCGACGGCTGCGATTCATCCGCGCGGTAATGCACCAGCACCAGCCGTGTGCTGGTGCGCGCTTGCGCAGGATGGCCGAACGTCAGGGCACTGAGGTCGATCACCGGCACCACCGTGCCGCGATAGGCGAACACCCCTGCCACCCAGTGCGGGGCCCGGGCAATCGGCTTCAACGGCAGGCGCGGCAGCACTTCGGCTACTTCCGTGGCGCGCAAGGCGTAGCGTTCGCTGCCGATGCGAAACAGCAGGAACAGCGCCTGCTTCGCCACCGGTGCAGCGCTGCGTTTGGCGGTGATTTCGCTCATCAGACTTTGAATCGCGAAACGCCGCTGCGCAGGCCCACGGCCACCTGGCTCAGTTCGTCGATGGCGAAACTGGCCTGACGCAACGACTCGACCGTCTGGCTGCTGGCATCACCCAGCTGCACCAGCGCATGGTTGATCTGTTCGGCGCCGGTGGCCTGGGCCTGCATGCCTTCGTTGACCATCAACACCCGCGGCGCCAGCGCCTGCACCTGATGGATGATCTGCGACAGCTGCTCGCCGACCTGCTGCACTTCGGCCATGCCGCGACGCACTTCCTCGGAGAACTTGTCCATGCCCATCACCCCGGCGGACACCGCCGACTGGATCTCGCGGACCATCTGTTCGATGTCGTAAGTCGCGACAGCGGTCTGGTCCGCCAGACGCCGCACTTCGGTGGCGACCACGGCAAAACCACGACCGTATTCGCCGGCCTTCTCCGCTTCGATTGCAGCGTTCAGGGACAGCAGGTTGGTCTGGTCGGCGACCTTGACGATGGTCACCACCACCTGATTGATGTTGCCGGCCTTCTCGTTGAGGATCGCCAGTTTGGCGTTCACCAGATCCGCCGCACCCATCACCGAGTGCATGGTGTCTTCCATGCGTGCCAGGCCTTGCTGCCCGGAGCCGGCCAGCACCGAGGCCTGATCGGCGGCGGTGGAGACTTCGGTCATGGTGCGCACCAGGTCGCGGGAGGTCGCCGCGATCTCGCGCGACGTTGCGCCGATTTCAGTGGTGGTCGCGGCGGTTTCGGTGGCAGTGGCCTGCTGTTGTTTGGAGGTGGCGGCAATTTCGGTCACCGACGTGGTGACCTGCACCGACGAGCGCTGGGCCTGGGACACCAGCGAAGTGAGCTCGGTCATCATGTCGTTGAAGCCGGTTTCCACTGCGCCGAACTCGTCCTTGCGCTCGAGATTCAAGCGGCTGCTCAGGTCGCCGGTGCGCATGATGTCGAGGATCTGCACGATGCGGTTCATCGGCGCCATGATTGCGCGCATCAGCAACAGACCGCAGAGGCCGGCAGCCAGCACAGCCACCAGCAGCGAGACGAACATGCTGACTTTGGCCGCTGCCACAGCCTCGTCGATGTTGGCCATGGCCTGGTCGGCGACTCGCTTGTTCTCGCCGATGATGTCGTTGAGTTTCATCCGGCCCGAGTACCAGGTCGGTGTCAGTTGCTCGTTGAACAGTTTGACGGCTTCGGCTTCAAGATTGCGTTTGTGCAGATCAAGCACGGCGTCCTGAATCTTCATGTAGGAGTCGTGATACTTCTCGAACGCTGCGAATTCGAGCTTGTCCTCGTCCGTAACGACCGTGTTGCGGTAATTGGCCATCTGCTCCTGAAGTCGGGATTCGAAAGCCTTGTAATCGGCCGCATCTTCACTGCTGATGCCCTGCCCTTCCTTGAGCCCCAACAGTTCCTGGGTCTGCAGATAACTGTCGACCCACGCGCCACGAATCATCGAGCTGTAATAGACGCCGGGAATCGCGTCGTCACGGACGCTGTTTTCACTGGCTTCGATCTTCAACAACCGTGAATACGAGACGACCACCATCAACAGCATGATGGCGATAATCACCGCAAAGCTCGCCAAAATGCGTTGGCGCAACGTCCAGTTCTTCACAGTCAGTCCTCAGGGCCAGATCGAAATTGCGGGGGAGTATAGCTGAGGGCGGTGGTTCATTTATAAGACGGTTTGCCGCGCTCAGGCCTTCCGGTAGTCAACGGGGTGGGCTCTGGACAGGGACTTTCAAGGAATCGGAGGGTGGCGTGCCAGTGACGCAATGGCAAAAAGGGGCGATGGATTGGTCATTTCTGCAACGGAGAGGTCTGGCATCGACATAGCCATGTGCCATGGTGCGCAACTTCTTGCGCACTTGTTTCGCAAAATCGCCGCCTGATTCCGCTACAGCCCCCGGGTTCCGTCGCCTGTAGCCAAGTGCGCAACTTCTTGCACACCACTGCGCAAGAAGTTGCGCACTTTTGGCCTTAAATTGGCATGAAACATCTTGAAACATGCACTAAACAGCAGTTTCACCCCCGTATCACGGAGACTTCGGAAAACCTGGCACGCTCCTTGATATAGCTTTGGCACCCACCGGGCGATTTCGCCTCCCGGGCACCCTAACTTTATCCGCAAGGAGCACCTCCCATGGCAACACCAGCGTACATGTCGGTTACCGGCGAAAAACAAGGCCTGATT
>NZ_JBWXMQ010000021.1:0-90953 GCF_056626735.1 Pseudomonas sp. 1
AGGGGGCGGGTTCTATTGTTTGGCGGTCGCTGAAAAGCAGCGATCGGGTTTAGCGATCCGGCTCCCTACAGACGCAACAACGCCCAATACCAATTGCAGTCTTTTCTCTGCACTTGGCGTAATGGTGGCTGTGCGTGGGAGACCTTCGGGTCTACCCGGGGTTTCTGTGACCCGGATCGCTAACCTGCGTACAGCCGCCACCTTTACTTGTTTAGCGATGAGTCGTGGCGGCTCAGTCCCATCACGGAGATTTGCCATGATCAAACCCACGCCAAACCCTCCGGAAGTCGATTCGACTTCCCCCTACGAAACCCTCGACTCCAAGAAATTCCACGAAGCCGCCGAACGCGCCCTCGATCACTATCTCAATCCGCTGCTCCCCCGCAAACCACTGCTCAAACCCAATACCCGCTACCTCATCGCCCCCGGCATCGACAGCGAAGAACTGCTGGCCGACGCCTGCGAAACCCTGACCTCGGCCAAGGTCATGGCCAATGACTTCGCCGGACTGGTGGACGGCCCGCAGCGGCATGTGCTGTTGGGGATTGCGCAACTGATCATGCTGGGGGAACTGGCGGTGAATCGGGTGCTGGATAACCTGGAGGTGAAGGCTGAGGCGCCCGCTATAGCCTGATCGTTTCCACTGATCGTTCCCACGTCGAGGCGTCGAACCGTCCGCGTGGGAATACCTCATTGGACGCTCTGCGTCCGCTCTTTGGGACGCGGAGCGTCCCGGGCTGCATTCCCACGCAGAGCGTGGGAACGATCACGGTTCCGGCCCTGAACACGCCAAAGAGAGCACACCCATCCAATTTCCCCCCGATCAATCGTTGCACCATGCCTGCAATGATTGATCAAGGATGGGCCCATGAACGCTGTACAACGCAATGACCAGGCGCAAAACCTCGGCCTGCTGTTCCTGCGGGTGACCGGCGGGTTGTTTCTGCTGTTCGTCCACGGCTTGCCCAAGCTGCTGGACTTCACTGCGCAGCTGCAACTGATCGAAGATCCGTTCCACCTCGGTGCCCACCTCACTTTGATTCTGGCGATCTTTGCCGAAGTCCTCTGTCCGCTACTGATCGTCGCCGGGGTGCTGGCGCGTCTGGCGTGCTTGCCTATTCTGTTTGTGTTGCTGGTGGCGCTGCTGCTTGTGCATCCGCAATGGAGTGTGGCCGAAGGGCAGTTTGGCTGGTTGCTGTTGATCCTGTTCACCACTGTTCTGATCGCCGGGCCCGGACGGCTGGCGCTCAATGTTCGTTTGCCCGGAGTACTCCGTTATGCCTGATGCCCAGACCCTGAAAAAACCGGGGCCCGAAGAAACCGTGACGCTGATCGTCAAGCACCGGGTCAAGGCCGGTTTTGAGCAGCCGTACGAAGCCTGGCTGCGCAATATCGTCAGTGTGGCGGGGCGCGAAGAAGGGCATCTGGGCGTGGACGTGATGCGCAGCCAGCAGGGCGGGCTCGCGCTGTTCACCTGCGTGCTGCGTTATTGCTCGACCGACGCGATGCAGCGCTGGCTCGATTCACCGCAGCGTCAGAAGCTGATCGACGAAGCGGCACCGATGCTCGCCGACGGCGACCAGACCGAAGTCAATACCGCCAGCGAATTCTGGTTCACGCCGACCGACGAGGCCGGTTCGCCGCCACCGCGCTGGAAGCAGGCCGTGGTCACGCTGCTGGTCATCCTGCCGCACACCTTGCTGGTGCCGCTGATCTGGGGGCCGCTGCTGCAGCTCAATGCCTTCCTCTCCAACTACGTGGTCGCCACATTCCTGATCACCCTGACCATCGTGTTGTCGGTGGTCTACGTGTTCATGCCGCCGGTGACCCGTCTGTTCGCGCCGTGGCTGGAAGCCGGTCAGTCACACAAACACCTCGAATCCAATGCCAATCCGCCGCGCTGAAGTGGTGGGTCCGGGCTCCGTTTCACTTATCTCGAAGGAACTGCGATGAACGCCGATCTGATTCTGTTCAATGGCCAATTTCATACGGTAGACCGCGAAAAACCCCTCGCCAGCGCCGTGGCGATCAAGGACGGGCGCTTCGTCGCCGTCGGTAACGATGCCGAGGCGATGGCGCTCAAAGGTGCTGGCACTCAAGTGGTCGACCTCAAGGGCCGCTGCGTGATCCCCGGCCTCAACGACTCGCACTTGCACCTGATCCGTGGTGGCTTGAACTACAACCTCGAACTGCGCTGGGAAGGCGTGCCGTCGCTGGCCGATGCGCTGCGCATGCTCAAGGATCAGGCCGACCGTACGCCGACTCCGCAATGGGTACGCGTGGTCGGTGGCTGGAACGAATTCCAGTTCGCTGAAAAACGCATGCCGACCCTTGAAGAGATCAACCAGGCGGCCCCGGACACCCCGGTTTTCATCTTGCACCTGTATGACCGCGCGCTGCTCAACCGCGCCGCGTTGCGCGTCGCCGGCTACACCCGCGACACGCCGAACCCGCCGGGCGGCGAGATCGTGCGCGATGCCAATGGCAACCCGACCGGCATGCTGGTGGCGCGGCCGAACGCGATGATTCTGTACTCGACGCTGGCCAAGGGGCCGAAGCTGCCGCTGGAATATCAGGTCAACTCGACCCGTCAGTTCATGCGCGAACTCAATCGCCTCGGCCTGACCAGCGCCATCGATGCCGGCGGCGGTTTCCAGAACTACCCGGACGATTATCAGGTGATCGAGCAACTGGCCAAAGACGACCAGTTGACCGTGCGCATCGCCTACAACCTGTTCACCCAGAAGCCCAAGGAAGAACTGACCGATTTCCAGAACTGGACCGGCAGCGTCAAGTTGCATCAGGGCGACGACTTCCTGCGTCACAACGGCGCCGGCGAAATGCTGGTGTTCTCGGCGGCGGACTTCGAAGACTTCCTCGAACCGCGCCCGGACCTGCCGCAGACCATGGAACAGGAGCTGGAGCCGGTGGTGCGCCACCTGGTCGAACAACGCTGGCCGTTCCGTCTGCACGCGACCTACAACGAATCGATCAGCCGCATGCTGGATGTGTTCGAGAAGGTCAACCGCGACATTCCGTTCAACGGCTTGCCATGGTTCTTCGACCACGCCGAAACCATCACCCCGCAGAACATCGAGCGGGTGAAAGCGTTGGGCGGCGGCATCGCGATTCAGGATCGCATGGCGTTCCAGGGCGAATATTTCGTTGACCGTTATGGCAAGCAAGCCGCCGAAGCCACGCCGCCGATCAAGCGCATGCTTGCCGAAGGCGTGCCGGTCGGCGCGGGCACCGATGCCACGCGGGTGTCGAGCTACAACCCGTGGACTTCGCTGTACTGGATGGTCAGCGGTCGCACCGTCGGCGGTCTGGCGCTGTACGAAGAAGGTCTGCCACGCAGCACCGCGCTGGAACTGTTCACCCATGGCAGCGCCTGGTTCTCGTCCGAGCAGGGCAAGAAGGGCCAGATCAAGGTCGGGCAACTGGCGGATCTGGCAGCGTTGAGCGCGGACTTCTTCAGTGTCGAGGAAGAAGCGATCAAGTGGATCGAGTCGGTGCTGACCGTGGTCGGCGGCAAGATCGTTTATTCCGCCGGCGACTTCGAAGACCTCGGCCCGCGTGCCTTGCCGGTGCTGCCGGACTGGTCGCCAGTGGTGAAAGTCCCGGGCCACTGGCGCCCGAATTCGCCATTGCAGGCCCAGGTCCATCAATGCAGCGGCCCGTGCGCGGTGCATACCCACAGCCATGAAAAAGCGCGGATGTCGAATGCGCCGGTCAGCGATTTCGCCGGTTTCTGGGGCGCGTTCGGTTGCTCCTGCTTCGCTTTCTGATTCCGTAAACGGCGCCGGTCTTCGTGGCCGGCGCTTGCCGCATCACCCATCCCCGAGGAGTTTCACATGAGCAACGTTCCTTACAAACGCCTGAACAAAGACGACGCCGTGGTCCTGCTGGTCGACCACCAGACCGGTCTGATCTCGCTGGTGCAGGATTTTTCGCCGAACGAGTTCAAGAACAACGTGCTGGCGCTGGGTGACATCGCCAAGTTCTTCAACCTGCCGACCATCCTCACCACCAGTTTCGACAGCGGCCCGAACGGCCCGATCGTGCCTGAACTGAAAGAGCAATTCCCGGACGCGCCGTTCATCGCCCGCCCTGGCCAGATCAACGCCTGGGACAACGAAGACTTCGTCAAGGCCATCAAGGCCACCGGCCGCAAGCAACTGATCATCGCCGGTGTGGTGACTGACGTGTGCGTGGCGTTCCCGACTCTGTCGGCCATCGCTGAAGGTTTTGAAGTGTTTGTGGTGACTGACGCTTCCGGCACTTTCAACACCACTGTGCAGCAAGCGGCCTGGGCGCGCATGTCGGCGGCGGGTGCACACCTGCTGAACTGGTTTGCTGTGGCGTGTGAGCTGCAGGGTGACTGGCGCAACGACATGGAAGGTCTGGCGAATCTGCTGTCCCAGCGCCTGCCGAACTACCGCAACCTGATCAACAGCTATACCAAGTTCACTGCCAAGTAAGCTTGTAACGAAGAGGCCCGCCAAAGTGGCGGGCCTCTTTTTGTCTTCTGAAAAGGGCTCAGCGTTTTTGCAACCAGCCCAGGAATCCACCTTTCCTCACTGGCGCAGGCTTGGCCATCAACGCCAACCGGCTATTCTGCTGCCGTACCGCCTGCAGTTTATTCAACGCCCGACCCACTTCACTGCGCTGCTCCATGCACTGGCGAGTCAGGTTCTTGTCGAGGCGATAAATGATCGAAGACGTCAGCGCCGTAAACGTCGCCTGCGAGGGCGTATCCGCGAGGATGCTCTGTTCACCCATGACCTCACTTGGCCCCATACGCCCGGCCTCGGTGAATCCGTTGCCGTCGGGCACGCTGGCGCTGACCACGCCGGTAGCGATCACGAACAAACTGTCCGGGACTTCCTCCAGATTGAGCACCACCTGCCCGGCGCTGTACTGCTGCGCGACCATCGATTCGGCAAGACGATCGCGTTCCTCATGGCTCAGCGAGCGGAAGATTTTCACTTCATCGAGCAAGGCACGGGCGCGGGTCGAAGGTTCGATCACGCCGTCGGGGTGGCGCGAAATACCGGCCGCTTCGAGGTGGCGGTGGGCGAGGTCGAACAGTTGATTGCGCACGTCGCTTTTCTTGCCCAGTTCGGCGATGAATCCGCTGGCCACGTACTCGGACATTTCTTCGCCGGCCTCTTTCAGCACCGCTTTCGGTGCAGGCGACAGCAACAGGCTGCTGCTGCCCTGCAGCGTGCGGTCGAGTGCATCGAGTACCCGGCGCGGGCGTATGTGGTTCGGCACCTTGATGCTGATCGACACGCCGTGCAGGTTGTTCGGGCGGCTGAGGTTGACGATCTTGGCCTTGGCCGCCACCGAGTTCGGCACCACGGCCAGGGTGCCGGTGCTGGTCAGCAGGTGCGTGGCGCGCCAGTTGATGTCGAGCACTTTGCCTTCGACGCCGTCGATGACCACCAGATCATCCACCTGATACGGCTTGGTGGTGTTGAGCACGATGCCGGAAAACACGTCGGCCAAGGTGCTTTGCAGCGCCAGACCGATGACGATCGCCACCACGCCGGAGGTCGCGAGCAGACCTTTGACCGGCAGATCCAGCACATAACCGGCTGCCGCGACGATGGCTGCCAGAAACACCAGCGCACCGATCACGTCCTGCAACAGACGGCCGCTGTGGCCGATGCGGCGCATCAGGATCAGGCCGATGACTTCGGTGAGCACCCGCGCGGCGTACAACCACCAGAGAATCCCCAGGGCCGTCGCCCCGAGTTGCGCCACCGGGTCATCGGCGAACATGGGCACCTGCAACGGGCTGACGCCGGCGTTGATGACCAGTGCGTTGAAGGCCAGAAACAGCACCAGTCGCACAGCGACCCGTTGCGCGCGATGCTTGAACGGCGCGAGGTGCCAGATCAGCGCGTCGAGCACCAGCAGCAGGGCACTCCAGGACAGCAGATGGGCAGAAAAAAGGCTCATGAGGTGAACTCCGGCGGGCACAAAAGAAAACGCCACACCCGAAGGTGTGGCGAGGGGTTGCACTCAGTTCAGGTGGGTCTTGAGTTCTGCCGCTGCCTGGCGCACGGCGGCTTTCACCTCGGGGATGCCGTTCAGCGGGTTGAGCAGACCGAAGTCGTGAATCATCCCGTTGTAGCGTACCGAGGTCACCGGCACACCCGCCGCGTCGAGGTGGCGGGCGTAGCCTTCGCCTTCGTCACGCAACACGTCGAACTCGGCGGTCTGCACCAGCGCGGCGGGCAGGCCCTTGAGCTGTTCAGCGCTGGCGTTGAGTGGCGAGGCATGGATCTGCGCGCGCTCGGCCGGGTTGGTGGTGTAGTTGTCCCAGAACCACTGCATCATGCCTTTGGTCAGGAAGTGGCCCTCGGCGAATTGCTGGTACGAGCCGTTATCGAACCCGGCGTTGGTCACCGGCCACATCAGCAGCTGGAAGCGCAGGGCCGGGGTTTTCTGCTCCTTGGCCATCAACGCCACGACCGCCGCCATGTTGCCGCCGACGCTGTTACCGGCCACCGCCAGACGCTTGCCGTCGACCCCGATGTCCTTGCCGTGCTCGGCCACCCATTTGGTTGCCGCGTAAGCCTGATTGATCGCAGTCGGGTACTGCGCTTCCGGCGACGGCGTGTAATCGACATACACCGCAACCGCGCCAGAGCCCACCACCAGATCACGGATCAAGCGTTGGTGCGTCGGGAAGTCCCCCAGCACCCAGCCGCCACCGTGGAAGAACATGAACACCGGCAGCTCGCCCTTGACCTTGGCCGGACGCACCACTTTCAGGTTGATCGTCTGGCCATCGACCTTGATCGCCTTGTCGCTGACTTCAACGCCGGACAGGTCAACCTTCACCGAAGCCTGGGCACCGGTCAGCACCGCACGGGCGTCTTTCGGGCTCAGTTGCTCCAGCGGTTTGCCACCACCGGCGGCGAGGGCATCGAGGAAGGCCTGGGTGTTGTGTTCGACGCCAGTGTTCTGGGCGGCGAATGCGTTGCCGATGGACAGGGCGAGGAGGGACGCGGCGAGGGTTTTCTTGATGTTCATGTGTAATTCCTTTTTAAGTCGTTTGAGTTTTTGTATGCCTTGGGATCGGGCTGCTGTGGCGCTGGGCTTCAGGCCTCAGCAACACCGTGAGCACAGATTAATGAGGTGCCGGAAAGTGAAAAAGCGGCTATAAAGCGTTTAACTGTCAACCAGAGAGTGACAATGAACCCGTTCGAAGACATGCGTATTTTTTGCCAGGTGATGGACTCCGGCAGCTTCACGGCGGCGGCCGATCAATTGGGCCTGTCCAAGCAGTTCGTCAGCCGACGGTTGATGCAGCTGGAAGAACGCCTCGGCGTTCGATTGCTCAACCGCTCGACCCGGCGCCTGGACGTGACGCCGCTGGGCCAGAGTTATTACGAGTCGGCGCTGCGTTTGCTCGGCGAAGTGGAATCGGTGGAGCAGAGCATCGCCGGGCAGACCGCCGAGCCGCGCGGGGCGATTCGCGTGAGCGCACCGCTGTCGTTTGCACTGGCGCATTTGGGCTGTCTGCTGCCGCCGTTTCTGCAGCGTTATCGCGAGGTCACGGTGGAAGTGGATCTGAGTGATCGGCCGGTGGATCTGCTGGGCGAGGGTTACGATCTGGCGCTGCGTATCGGTGTGCTGGAAGACTCGACCTTGATCGCCCGCCGCATCGCGTCAATCGAGCGGGTTTACTGCGCCAGTCCGGGGTATTTGGCCGAGCGCGGTACGCCGGTCAAACCGGAAGATCTGCTCGGCCACGACTGCCTGCCTTACGGCCACGGGCGTTCGGTGCAGTGGCGGTTCAACGCGGGGCAGGGCAAGCCGCTGCTGGTGAACGTCACCGGGCGGATGCGCGTCAACAACGGTGAATTGCTGCGGGATGCGGCGGTGGCGGGGATGGGGATTACCTATCTGCCGACGTTCATTGTCGGCGCGGCGCTGAAGGATGGGCGGCTGGTGCCGGTGCTGGACGAGTTTCGGCCCGAACCGCTGACGTTGTCGGCGGTGTATCCGCAACATCGTCAGGCGTCACGGCCGGTGCAGGCGTTGATCGAGTTTTTGCGTGAGCGGCTGGATAAGGCACAAGCGATTTTGTAGCCGCTCAAAGATTCAGTAGCCGATAACTGTGGGAGCGAGCTTGCTCCGGGCGGCGTTCCGACGAAAGCTCTCTGTCTGCCTGCGAAGAGGTTGTGTGTGCCGACGCCTTCGCGAGCAAGCTCGCTCCCACAGGTGGTGTGTTTCAACGTGAGTCAGTTGGCCCGCTTGTCATCGCCAGGCTCACCGCCGACATGTACGCCGCGATCATCACCGGGTTCGCCCGCCGCATGCTGGCCCCGGTCATCGCCGACTTCACCGGCACGGTGTACGCCATGGTCATCGCCGACTTCACCGGCGCGGTGTACGCCATGGTCATCGCCGACTTCGCCGGCGCGGTGTACGCCATGGTCGTCGCCGACTTCGCCCGCGCGATGCACACCGTGGTCATCGCCGGGTTCCGAATGCGTTCCGCTGCGACCCGATGACGCCGTGCTGCCGGAATGGCCCGAACCGTGGTCACTGCCGCTGTGGCCACTGTTGCCTCCGCCGCCACTGCCACTGTTGCCACCACTGCCGCTGCCGCCGTGACCACCACCATTGCCACTGCCGCTGCCGCCGTGACCACCACCATTGCCGCCGCCGCCACCTCCATTACCGCCACCACCGCCTCCGCTGCCACCTCCGCCGTTACCGCCTCCACCACCGCCGTGTCCACCGCCGCCGCCACCGCCACTACCTCCACCGCCGCCGCCACCGCTACCCCCTTCCTTGGCCTGAACACTCGACATCCCGGACAGGTTGTCAGGAATCAGTACGGTAGACGCCGACAGGACTGCGCCGATGGCCATTGCGAGCACTAGCTTTTTAATGTGCATATCGTTCTCCGTCTTTGTTGTCTTGATTGGGAACGTGGATGTGCCTTGTTTTTGCGTGTGATCCGACCCGTTCCCGAGGTCAGTGGATACTCGAAGCCAGTTCGAAGATCGGGATGTACATCAGGATCACGATCACCCCGATCAACAGGCCGATGAAGGTCATGAGCAGCGGTTCGAACAGACGCACGAACCACTCGATCCAGCGGCTGATTTCCTCATCGTAGAAATCGGCGCTGCGTTCCATCATTTGCCCGAGGTTGCCGGACTGTTCGCCGGCGCGCAGCAGGCGCAGGGACACGGGTGTCACCAGCCGGTTGAGCTCAAGCGCGGTGGACAGCGATTGCCCCTCGCGCACCCGCTCGCAGGCCTGATCCAGCCGCGCCCGCGAGGCTACGGTGAGCAGGCCGCGCACCATACCCATGGCCGTCACCAGTGGAATCCCGCCTTGCAGCAGAATCCCCAGTGACCGGTAAAACCGCGCCAGCTCATACATGAAAATCCGCTGGTGCACGGCGGGCAGTTTCTCCACCAGCCGATCCAGCCCACGGCGAAACGCCGGTTGTTTCTGCAGCACGGCGAGGGCGATGACGATTGTCGCCAACAGGCCGAAAAACTCACCCTGATGGGCGTGCAGAAACATGCCGCTGCTCATCAGGATCTGCGACAGCCACGGCAGGTTCGAGCCCAGCCCTTCGAACACCAGGCTGAAGCGCGGCACCACGTAGCCCATCAAAAACAGCACCACGCCACCGCCGACCACCAGCAACAACAGCGGGTAGATCGAGGCGCTGACGATCTTCTGCCGCACCTCGTCCATGCGCTGGCGATAGCTCACGTAGCGGCCCAGCGCATCGCCGACCGCACCGGTCTTCTCGCTGGACTGTACCAACGCCACGTACAACGGCGGGAAAACCGCCGACAACTGGCCCAGTGCCTGGGAGAAGGATTTGCCCTCGTACAGCAGCCGCACCAGCTCGCTCAGGGTTTTGCGGGCTGCGGGGACGGTTTCTTTTTCGGCCAGGCTTTCCAGTGCATCGATCAGTGGCAGGCCGGCGTTGAGCAGGGTGGTCAGTTCCTGGCTGAACAGCACCAGGTTGAAGGTTTCACGCTTGCTCAGACGCAACGAGCGCCAGTGACGCTCGGCGTGCAGGCTGACCACGCGCAAGCCTTGATCCTCGGCGATGCGCCGCGCTTCGCTCTGGCCGGGCGCCTCGACGCTCAGCGACACCACCCCGGCCTTGCCCACTGCCTTCAAATGAAAACGCATGCGCTGTACTCCGCTCATTGCCAGTTGGTGACTTCGGCGTTTTCGCCTTCGCCGCCGGGCTGGCCGTCCTTACCCATCGAGAGCAGATCGTACTCGGCGTTTTCGCCGGGATAGCGGTAGGTGTAGTTACGCCCCCACGGATCCTGCGGCAGTTTTTTCTGCAAGTACGGGCCGGTCCATTTGGCTTCGTCGCTCGGTGCGGTCACCAGCGCCTGCAAGCCTTGTTCGGTGGAGGGGTAGTGGCCGACTTCCAGCCGATACAGATCCAGCGCCTTGCTCAGGCCTTCGATCTGCGCCTTGGCGACCTTCACTTCGGAACGCCCCAGCTGGGCGAAATATTTGGGCGCGACGATCCCGGCCAGCAGGCCAAGCACCACCAGCACCACGAGCAATTCGAGCAGGGTGAAACCGCGTTGGGCATGCGGACGAAAATGCAGCTTCATGATGACCTCCCGTGAGTGGCAGCCGTGTCGCCACAGGGGCTTATGCAATTGCCATGCTCAGCCCCCGATAAATTCGGCTGTCGGGCTGTAGCCCTTGTATTACGGGCTCTTCAAGATTCGGCACAGTGCTTGCGTAGGGCTGGATGACGACGGGTCAGTGGGGCATTTCCCCCAATTTTTCGGGGCCTGTCAGGGGAGGCCCAATGATCCATTCATTCACTGCAGGACTGCTCGGCTGCGTGCTGTCAGTCGGTGTCGCGCAAGCCGATGTCTTCGTATCCGTGGACGCCAAGGGCAGCTACGTGCTGTCCAACGTCCACCGTCCCGGACGCACTTACGAGCGGGTGATCCGCGAAGCCGATGCGCCGCTGGTCAGCCTTGACCGGCAACCACAATTGATCGCCAACCAGCCCTATGCCGAGCTGGTGTCAGCGGCGGCCAGCGCCAATCAGCTGCCTGAAGCCTTGCTGCACGCGGTGATCAAGTCAGAATCCAATTACAACCCCGGCGCCACCTCGCCCAAGGGGGCCGGCGGACTGATGCAATTGATGCCCGACACCGCCCGCGAGCTGGGGGTGAAAGACGTCTACGACCCCAAGGCCAACATCCAGGGCGGGGCCAAATACCTCAAGCGCCTGATGACCCTGTTCGACAACGACATCGCCCTGGCCGTGGCGGCTTACAACGCCGGGCCTGACGCGGTGCTCAGCCGCGGCCGGGTGATCCCGCCGTTCGCCGAAACCCAACGTTATGTACCCAGCGTCTTGCGCCAGTACCGGCGTCTGCAAGGGCTGGCAGTGGACGCGCCGTTGTAGGTCCGGACACGGATTTCCCCCACTTTCGGGGCAAATCCGAGGGGCCGGAAAAGTGGGGAAACGGGTGGGGAATATCCCCCGGATTCTCAAATGGCTTGTGTAACTGATTGATATGGAAAGCAATTTTTTGTGGCATGCGGATTGCTCCAAGGGGTTTATCGAGAATCGTTCCCTGTGAGCACCCACTACGAGGTTTCCGATCATGGTTGGCATTCACCACGCACCGTCCCTGTTGAACTGGCTGCTGTTGCTGGTCTCGATGCTCAGTGTCGAACTGGCCAGCGCCACCGTGCGCTGTGAGCGCAATCTGGTGGCCAACGTCGTCGCCTTCGATCAACCGCTGATGTTCAACCGCCTCGGTGCGCAGAATGCCAACGGGATGATGTACGCGCTGCGCCGCGATGTGGTGGATGAGCATGACGTTTCGCTGGCCAATGGCGGCAGCGCGGTGCCGGGCAAAGTCTCGCTGCGGCCGGACAAACGTCCGCGGCCGCTGGTGCTGCGGGTGGCCGCCGGTGATTGCCTGACGATCAACCTGCAGAACCTGCTCGATTATCAGGCCAACCCGAACAAGCATTTCGAAGGCCCTGAAGGCGAAGAAGGCGAGGAGGGCACCGAGAACGCCAACGGCGCCGATGCTTTCAAAGTCGACGAGCAGGTCGCCGACCGCCATGTCGGTTTCCAGGTCAACGGCCTGCAAGCGGTGAACAGCATCGACGACATTTCCTCCTATACCGGGCGTAACGCCAATACCCTGGTGCCGCCGGGGGCGAGTCGTTCGTATGTGCTGTACGCCGAGCGCGAAGGAGCGTTTGCCGTCAGCAGTCGCGGCGCGACATTCGGTGGCGAGGGCGCGGCCGGGAATACCGCCAATGGTCTGTTCGGCCAGGTCGTGGTCGTGCCGAAGTCGGGCCGCACCTATCGCAACACTCTCACTGAAGAAGAAATGCGTCTGGCCACCACCGGTCGCACACCGGCCGGTCAACCCATCGTCGATTACCAGGCTCGCTACCCGCAGCGCGAACCATGGCTGCGCGAAGGCAAGGCTGGCACGCCGATCATCAGCATGGTCGACGGCAACGAAATCATCTCCAGCGAAAGCGATGCGATTGTCATGGGCAGCAATGCCGATGGCAGTTTTGCGCCCAGCACCTATCCGTTGGAATCGATGGGCAAACGCAACCCGGCGATCCCCAACCGCCTCGAACCATTTCGCGATTTCGCCTCGCAGTTCCAGGATGAAACTGCCGCCACCCAGGCATTCCCCGCCTACTGGGCCGACCCGGTCATGGCCCATGTGCTGGAGCCGACCCGCGACTCGTTCATGATCAACTACGGTTCCGGCGGCATGGGCGCTGAAGTGGTCGCCAACCGTCTCGGCGTGGGGCCGATGCACGATTGCCTGTCCTGCGCCTACGAAGAATTCTTCCTCAGCTCGCACACCGTCGGTGACGTGGCGATGCTGGTGGATGTGCCGGCCAACACCGGGCTCGAGAACATCGCCCCCGGCCAGACACCCAGCGCCGATCAGGTCGGCGTCAAGGCCACCATGGCCCTTTATCCGTCGGAGCCGTCGAACGTCAACCACAGCTACATCGGTGACTTCGTCAAATTCCGCAACACCCACAACGGCCACGAGCAGCACATCTTCCACCTGCACGGTCACCAGTGGCTGTTCAACCCCAATGATGACAACTCCGATTATGTCGATGCCCAAGGCATTGGTCCGGGCGCCGGCTATACCTACGAAATCGCCAACGGCGGCTCCGGCAACCGCAACCGGGTGGCTGGCGATGCGATCTATCACTGTCACTTCTATCCGCATTTCGCTCAGGGCATGTGGTCGATGTGGCGGGTGCACGATGTGTTCGAAGAAGGCACCCGGCTGGAAGTGTCGCAACAGGGCGCCGATGGTTATCACAGCGAACCTTACGCACTGCGCAGCGGTAAACCGGCTGCCGGTGCCCGCGCCTTGCCGGATGGCGAGATCATTGCCGGCACGCCGATTCCGGCCGTCGTGCCGCTGCCCGGCAAAGCCATGGCCCCGATGCCGGGCAAAGTGGTGGTCGTGCCGAAAATCGGTGAAACCCTGGTCGCCGGCCACGATGACGACGATGAGGAAGAAGAGGGCGATGACGATGGCGAACACCATGGCGGCAACGGCGGATCGCAAGCCATCGGTTCCCTGGCATTGGTCGATCGCAGCGAAGCCAACCGCAACGCCGACGGCAGCCTGAAAAACCCCGGCTATCCATTCTGGATCGGCGGCATGGAAAGTTCGGTGGGTCAGCGTCCGCCAACCCCACCGCTGGACATGCTCGACGCCGCCACCGCGCAATCGTTGAAAGCCAGCGGCAAGGCGCTGTGGGCCAACCTCGACCCGAACCAGTCCGGCGGCTGGGATGGCGGCTTGCAGCGGCACGCGCTCGACGGAGTGGCGGCCGGAGGCGAGGCACACACCGTGACCACTTCGCTGGACTTCTCCAAGGAAGTCACCCGCGCCAAACCGATTTACCTGCCCGAAGAGGGCACGGAAGTGGAACAGGCCGCGATGGCGTTCCACGCGAAAAAGGACCACCCAAGCTTTGCCTTGCTGCCCGGCAATCAAATCGTGGCCAAGGCCTTCCGCACCAACGGCGCCTTGCCGATGGCCGGCGCGCCGTACTACGAACCGTGCATGGACGACCGGCAAAAACGCCTGACCAGCAGCGCCGGCAGCGGTGAATTCGCCAGCGGCGACCGGCTGGACGGCATGTCCTTCGTCGGCGCCTCGACCTTCACCGCCGACCGGCCACGGATCTACAAGGCCGCCAACATCCAGTTCGATGCGGTCTACAACAAGGTCGGTTATCACTTCCCGCAAGCCCGGATTCTGGCGCTGTGGGAAGACGCCTGGCCGGTAATCACCAAACAGCGTCCGCCAGAGCCGCTGGTGATGCGCATGAACACCTTCGACTGCGTGCAATACCAGCAAACCAACCTGGTGCCCGCCACCTACGAGATGGACGACTATCAGGTGCGCACCCCGACCGACGTGATCGGCCAGCACATCCACCTGCCGAAGTGGGACCTGACGTCCGCCGACGGTTCCTCCAACGGCTGGAACTACGAGGACGGCGTGCTCTCCCCAGGCGCTGTTCAGGAACGCATTCACGCGATCCGCGAGTTCAACCAGTGCGAGGGCAGCGACCCGCGCGACGGCACCCAGGCGTGCCCGAAAGCCAAGGCGCATCCATTCTTCGGTCAATTCGGGCGCAGCGACTGGATGGGCGCGCGCACGGCCATGCAACGCTGGTTCGTCGACCCGGTGGTCAACGCCAAGGGCGTGGACCGGGGGCTGGGCACGATTTTCACCCACGACCACCTCGGCCCATCGACTCACCAGCAGATCGGGCTGTATGCCACGGTGCTGGCGGAGCCGGCCGGTTCCACCTGGTTCCACGCCGAAACCGGCGAGCCTCTGTACAGCGGCGCGCGCCAGGACGGCGGGCCGACCTCGTGGCAGGCGGTGATCAACACCGGCGACCTCGACGGCGACGGCAAGAACGACAGCTTCCGTGAGTTCTTCCTCGAATACAGCGACTTCCAGCACGCCTATGAAGCCGGTGTGTACGTGGGCGCCGGCCCTAACGGCGTGCCTGATCCGCAAGCGTTTCCAGCCACCGCCGACAGCTTCCGCTACGCGATCAACCCGCCGGTGCGCAGCAACGCCAGCTCCTTGCTCGAGGGCGTGCTGGAAATGCAGGGCGGTCAGGTGCCGGGCTGCCCGAGCCGGCCTTGCCCGCAAGCGATCTCCGTGGATGATCCGGGCATGTTCGTCGTCAACTATCGCAACGAGCCGCTGGCCCTGCGGGTCTACGACCCGAACAAGGTCGGCCCGGACGGCAAGCGCGGCATGCAGGCCGACGGCCTCGGCGGCGATCTGGCGTACGCCATGCAAAGCCGTACCGACCGGGCGATCCCGGCGATGAACCTGGCGCCGAATCTGGTGACGGCTGCCACCGGCCCGACCGGCGGCACCACGCTGTTCCCGCCGCACATCAACAAGGGCGGCAGCGAGCCGGGCGATCCGTTCACCCCGATGCTGCGTACCTACACCGGCGACAACGTGCGTCTGCGGGTCCATGCCGGCGGCCACGAGGAAGAGCACAACGTCACCCTGCACGGCGTGAAATGGCTGCAGAGCGGTTCCGGTTTCGGCAACAGCTCCAACTCTGGCTGGCGCGCCTCGCAGATGATCGGCATCTCTGAACAGATGGGCTTCATCGCACCCGTGTCGATGCTGTCCAGTTCCGCCGCGACCACCGGTGACTATCTGTACTCGATGGACGCTTCGATCGAAGGCTACTGGAGCGGGATCTGGGGCGTGATGCGCAACTACACGGCCAAACGCAATGACCTGTTCGCCATCCCCAACAACCCGAACCCGGCCGGCATGCGCAACACCGTGGCGTTTGAAGGCAGCTGCCCACGAATCAGCGCCAACCCCAACGGCATCGGCACCCGGCCGACGGTGCAGCGCAACTATGAAGTGGTGGCGGCGCTGGCCAACGACATCCTCGGCAATTCGCTGGGCCTGAGCATCGGCGATTCTGCCGGGCTCGGTCAGCATGTCGGCGGGCCGCTGAATCCGGCGGGCGGCACCCTGGTGCTGAACTCGCGCACGGTGAGCATCCCGCAAGTGACCGTGACTGATCCGGAGGACGGCGAGACCATCACCATCGGTGGCCAGAGCGGGCCGCTGCATGATCCGACGGCGATCCTGTACGTGCGCAAATCCGACCTCGATCCGGTCAGCGGCAAGCTCAAACCCGGCATTCCGGTCGAACCGCTGGTGCTGCGCGCAGCGGCGGGGGACTGCATCAACATCACCCTGGAAAACCGTCTGCCGAGCGTGATGCCGGACCTGACCCAGACCGCGGTGATGCAAGGCATCGTCAAGCGCGACCGCAACAGCGGCCTGGGCTCGACCACTTTCAGCAACAACCTGATGCGGCCGTCCAGCCACGTGGGGCTGCACGCCCAACTGCTGGCCTACGACATCACCAAATCCGACGGTGCCAATGTCGGCGCCAACCCGATCCAGACCGTGCCGCCACGGGTTGGCAGCAGCGGCGCCTACCCGACCCGTACCTATCAGTACTACGCCGGGCACCTGGAGCGTGAAGGCAAACCGGTGACTCAACTGGGGCGCAGTGTCGACAACATCAACGCCACGGCCGTCGAATTCGGTGGCCTGAACATCACCCCGGCGGATGTGATCAAGCAACCGCAAAAAGGTCTGGGGGGTGCGATGAGCATCCTGCCGATCGGCGCGACCTGGGTCGACGATGCGCGCAAGGTCAACGCCACGGTCACCGCACCGGGGCAGACGACTTACCGCGACTTCGCGATGGTCTGGCACAAGGCGCTGAACACGCGCTGGGCCAATGGCCGGCCAGTCGAAGGCATCGCTGCCGAGGGCTTCGGTGTGCCGACCGATCCGCAAGACAACTCGAGCATGGCCATCAACTACAAGACCGAGCCGCTGTGGTATCGCTTCGGCCTCGCTCCGGATGCACCGTTCGGTCATGCCGATGGCGCCGGTTACGGCGACATGACCAACGCGCACATGGCCTACAGCAATGCGCTGGTGGGGGGCGATCCGCAGACGCCGGTGCTGTATGCCAAACCGGGGCAGCCGTTGCGCACGCACATCCTGATGCCGAGCGGCGGCAGTCGCGGCACGACGTTCCAGCTCGACGGACATGTCTGGTCGCTCAACCCGTTCCAGGCCGAGAAGAGCGACACCGGTGGCTACCCGATGGGCACGCCGGGTGTGGGCTCGGTGCGCTTCGGCTACAACCCGATGTCGATGTACATCGGCGCTCACGAGAGCGTTCTGCCGGCGGCGCACTTCAGCTTCATGATCCCGAGCGCCGGGGGCAGCAACGCGATACCGGGGGACTACCTGTTCCGCGATTACGCCGCCTACGGCAATACCTCGGGGCTGTGGGGATTGCTGCGGGTGACCAATGAGCCGGAGCCGGCGCCGCCTGCTCAGTAGCTGGAATGCGATGGATCGGTGGATGCAAAAACTGTGGGAGCGAGCTTGCTCGCGAATGAAAGCAACTCGGTTTCGAGGGGTGAGGCGTCTGACGCCTTCGTCGGAACGCCGCCCGGACCAAGCTCGCTCCCACAGGGCGGTGGTGTTTCGGACAATGTGTCAGGGGAGAGCGACATGAACAGGATCATCAACATTATCGGCATCTGCCTGCTGGCGATGGCCGGCGCGCTGCTGACGCTGAGCGAGATAGCCCTGGCGCAAACCGGCGCCGGGCAGGTGCTGACCCGCGACGGCGTATCGATCGCCTTCAACCTGAAGCCGCTGGCCAGCGACGGCCAGTTGCGTGAGGGCGAGTTCGCCGACGTGCAGTTTCGTGTCACCGACGGCGCGTCCGGCCAGCCGTTGTCCGGTGTGGCGCCGGGGGCGTGGATCGATCCGCAAACCGTTGCCGCCGATCAGGCCCAGGGCCGCGATCAGAGCTGCAAGTCGCGGGTCGGCACGTTCCTCAAATCCAACATCGGCGCGCGGCCATTGCTCGATCTCAACAGCTATTTCCTGTTGGTGATGAACCGCGATGCCAGCGTTTCGGTGGTCGATCCCTCTGTCTCGGTCGGCGGCATCACCAGCACGCTGGCGCGGATCGAACTCAAGCAATCGCCGATGGATTGGGTCACGCCCAAGGACAACAAAAAGGTCTTCGTGTCGATGCCGGCGGCGGGAGAAGTGGCGGTGATCGACAGCGAGCAGTTCAAGGTCATCGACTCGGTGGCCGCCGGCAGCCAGCCAGTGCGAGTCGCGCTGCAACCGGACGAGCGCCTGCTGTGGGTCGGCAACAGCGCGAGCAAGGCTGAAGCGTCAGGCGTCACGGTGATCGACACCCAGAGCCTCAAACCGCTGAAACACCTGATGACCGGCCGCGGCCACCACGAAATCACCTTCAGCAAGGACAGCCGTTTCGCCTTCGTCAGCAACCGCGACGACGGCACCCTCAGCGTCATCGACGTCGCCAGCCTGAGCCTGCTGCAACAGGTGAAAACCGGTTCCAGCCCGCTGTCGGTGGCGTACTCGCCGCTGTCCGGCGCGGTGTACGTGGCCGATGGCAAGGACGGCACCGTCACCGTGATCGACAGCAACAGCCGCGCCGTAAGGCGGGTAATCAAGCTGCAACAGGGCCTCGGCCCGATGGGTTTCAGCGCCGACGGCCGTTTTGGCGTGGTGCTGAACACGGTGGAGAACCGCGCCACGGTGATCGACGCGGCCAACGATTCGGCGATCCATGACCTGGAGGTTTCAGCCGAACCCTATCAAGTGGTGTTCACCCAGGCCTATGCCTACGTGCGCGGACTGGCCTCGCCGAAAGTCACCATGATCAACCTGTCTTCGCTGGGCGAAGGGCGTCAGCCGATTACTCAGGGTTTCGAGGCCGGGCCGCAGCCGCCACGGCTGGCCGGGGACCTGCCGCTGGCGTCGAGCCTCGCGGTATCGCGCGATGACAACGCGGTGTTCGTGGTCAACCCGGTGGACAACACCACCTATTTCTACGCCGAAGGCATGAACGCGCCGATGTCCGGTTACCCCAACCGGGGGCAGATCGCCCGTGCCGCGCTGGTGATCGACCGCAGCCTGCGCGAAGTGTCGCCGGGGCTCTACAGCGCACGGGTCAAGCTGCCGGCGGCGGGGCGCTTCGACGTGGCGTTCCTGCTCAACCAGCCGAACATCATTCATTGCTTCACCGCGCAGGTAGCGTCCGACGGCGCGCCTGAAAAACATCTGGGCGTGCCCAAAGTCGAGTTCCTGCTGGACAAGACCGCCGTGGCCCTCAACGACCCGTATGTGGTGCGTTTTCGCATCGTCCAGGGCAAACAGAAGATCCAGCGCAGCGGCGTGACCGACGTGCAGTTGCGCTACTTCCTCGCGCCGACCTCGCGCCCTCGCGAAGTGGCGGCACAGGAAGTCGCCGACGGCGTGTACGAAGCGCCGGTGACCCTCGACCGCAGCGGCGCCTGGTACCTGCATGTGCGCGCGGCCTCGCTGGGCGCCGGTTTCGACGACAAGACATTTGCCAGTGTCCGGGTGCTGCCCGGCCAGACCCAGTGACGAGGTAACGACCATGAACCGATTTGCATCCCGTGGCCTGCTGACCCTGTGCCTGTTGACCGTCGGTATCCAGCAGGCCAGCGCCCACTCGGCGGACGAGCATGCCGGGCACACGGCCCCAGTCGCCAACAGCCAGGAGCATGCCCAGGTCAAATTCGCCGACGTGCCGCTGCTCGACCAGAACGGCAAGACCGTGCACCTGGAGCAGGATCTGGTACACAACAAAATCGTGGTCATGAGTTTCATCTACACCAGCTGCACGACGGTGTGCCCGGTGGTCTCGTCGATCATGGGCAAGGTGCAGAAACAGCTCGGTGCCCGGGTCGGCACCGAAGTGCAGCTGGTGTCGATCAGCATCGACCCGCAGCGCGATGACCCGAAACGCTTGCAGGATTACGCCCGCACCTTCCAGAAAGGCCCGGGCTGGAGCTGGCTCACCGGTTCGCCGCAATCGATCACCGCCACCCTCAAGGGCCTCGGCAGTTTCAGCGGCGACTTCAAGAATCACCAGCCGCTGATCCTCGTCGGTGACGGCAACAGCCGCCACTGGACGCGCTATTACGGCTTCACCGACCCGGCATTGCTGGCCAGGGAAGTCGAGAAACTCAGCGGCCTGCGCACCCACGCCAAACACACCGCGATTGCCATGGAGCAACAACCATGAGAACCCTGGACTGGATCACCCTGACGCTGTGTTTCTGGATTTTCAGCGCCATGGCCCTGGCCCACGAAGGCCACGAACAACCTGCACCGACAACGGCCAGCGCTGCGCCGGCACCGGCCAAAGGCACCCACGACGCGAAAACCTGGTTCACCGACACGCCGCTGCTGGATCAGAACGGTGACGTCCAGCGTTTCTACAGCGACGCGCTGCACAACCGCGTGGTGCTGCTCAACGTGATCTTCACCCGTTGCAATGACGCCTGCCCGCTGATCACCCGCAAGCTCAAGGAAGTCCGCGAGCTGCTGGGCGACAAGGCCGACGGCATCACCTTCATTTCCCTTACCAGTGATCCGCTGCGCGACACGCCGGCGGTGCTCAAGGCTTACACCTTGAAGCAGGGTGCCGATGACCCTCACTGGCTTTTCCTCACCGGCGACAAGGCGCAGATGGACCTGGTGCTGGGCCGCATCGGGCAGATCGTGCCGACGCCCGAGCAGCACTCGACCCAGTTGATCGTCGGCGATGTCGCCAACAAACGCTGGAGCAAAATCCGTCCCGACGCCCCGGCCGCCGCCATTGCCCAGCGCTTGCAGCTGCTGACAATGCCCGTGGCCGGCCGCTGAGTCCGCGCCATGAACCTCGGCCGCGTCCTCGCCCTGATCCTGCTCGCTGGCGTCAGCCTCTGCGCGGCCGCGTTGCCGCTGACCGATGAAGAAAGCGCCGGCAAGCGCCTGTACCGCGAAGGTTTGTCCGCCAGCGGCGAACCGATCATGGCGCGGGTCGGCGCGGCGGATGTGTTGCTGCCGGCCACCAGCCTGCCGTGCGCCAACTGCCACGGCGCCGACGGTCTCGGTCGGCCCGAAGGCGGGGTGCGTCCGCCGGAACTCAACTGGTCGCGGCTGACCAGCGTCCACGGTCAGCAACAAATCAATGGCCGCCATTACCCGGCTTACACCGAGAGCAGTCTGGCGCAGGTGATCCAGCAGGGCCGCGACCCCGGCAACAATCGCCTCGACCCGAGCATGCCGCGCTTTCTGCTGTCGATGAAGGATCAGCGCAACCTCACCGCCTACCTCAAACGCCTGGCCGATGATCGCGATCCGGGGCTTGATGACCAGACCTTGCACCTGGGCACCTTGCTGCCCAGCCAGGGGCCGCTGGCCGAGGAGGGCACAACCATCGCGGCGGTGCTCAACGGCAGCGTGGCGCGGATCAATCAGGCCGGCGGCATTCACGGCCGGCAGTTGCGCCTGACCGTGGCCGATCCCGGCCCGGATCGCGCGAGTGCTGAACGGGCCCTGCAACGGCTGATCGAGGAGGAGAAAATTTTCGCCCTGATCGCACCGCTGGCCCCGGCACTGGACAGCGAACTGGCGCCGCGCCTGGAACAGTCCGGCGTGCCGTTGATCGGGGCCATGTCGCTGCTCGGTCCGGTGCAGGCCAGCCCGCAGATTTTCGAACCGCTGCCGGGATTGCGCGAGCAGCTGATCGCGCTGGCCGACTACGCCACCGCCAGCCTGCGAGTGCTGCAAGGGCCGACGCTGATTGCCTATCCCGATGATCCGGCGCAAGTGCTGGCGGCACAGACCCTCGGTCGTTATCTGCAGGAACACGGCTGGCAAAAAGTCCATCTGCAGGCTTACGACCCGGCGGCGGACAGCTTGCCGCTGGGCTCACGCTCGGTGTTTTACCTGGGCAGCGGTGGTGGTTTCAGTCGGCTGGCGACCGGATTGCAGAATGCCGGGCAGGTGCCTTATCTGTTTGCCGCATCGAGCCAGGTGGCGGGGGATCTGCTGCAAGTGCCGGAGGGATTTTCCCGGCGAGTGTTTCTGGCGTATCCGTTCGTGCCCAGCGACTGGACCCAGGCCGGGCGCATGGCGCTGACGCTGTTGCGCGAACATCAGGGCCTCGGCGCCCAGCACGCGGTGCTGCAAGTCGGCGCTTACGCCTCGATGCTGTTGTTCAGCGAAGGCATGAAGCAAGCCGGCCGCGACGCCAGCCGCGAAAAACTGGTGGCGGCGCTCGAAGGCCTGCACGACTTCGACACCGGCCTGACCCCGCGCCTGAGCTTCGGCCCCGGCCGACGATCGGGCCTGAGCGGGGCGCACGTGGTCACCGTTGACTTGCCCGACCAGCGTTTTTACCTGGTCGCTCCCTACAAACCGATTATTGCCACGCCCTGACCGGAGGCCCTGATCATGAAGCTCAAAACCCTGTGTTTGCTGCTGACAGGCTGGTTGTCGGTGGCGCTGGCGAACGATGAACCGGTGGCCGCCCGGGTCAACGGCGAGGCGATTTCCGGGTTTCGCCTGGAACGCTATTTCGCCGAGTACCTGGAAGATCAAGGCCGCGCGGTGGCGAGCATCCGCAACCCGAAGGCCTATAAACAACTGCGGCAGGCCGCGCTGGATGCGTTGATCGACAAGGAACTGCTCTGGCAGGAATCGCGCAAGCGCGGGGTCAGGATCGATGAGCAAACGGTGCGCGATCAGGTCGAGCAGACCCGTACCGCGATCGGTGGCACCGATAAATTCCTCCAGCGTTTGCAAGACGCCGGTTTCGACGAGACCTCGTTCACCGAGTACACCCACCGCGAACTGGCGGCGCAGCGGATGTTCGCCGAGCTGACCCGGGTCCAGGCCCCGGACGAGCAAACGGTGCGGGCTTTCTTTGAAGAACACCGCGCTGAAATGGGCGCGCCGGAGCAGGTGCAGGCCCGGCACATTCTGATCAAGGTTGCCGGCGATGCCGACGCCGCCACGGTTGAAGCGGCGCGGCTACGCTTGATGCAAATGCGGGCGGCTATCGCTGAGGGGCAAACCTTTGCTAGCGTCGCCCAATCGGGATCGGAAGATGTCACCGCCCGCCAGGGCGGGGACCTGGGGTATTTCGCCCGTGGGCAAATGGTGCCGGCCTTCGAAACGGCGGCGTTTGCCCTCAAGCCTGGCGAAGTCAGCGAGGCGGTGCGTACACCGTTCGGCTGGCATTTGATCTTTGTCGAGAACCACAAGGAGGCGGCCGATGTCCCAGAGGAGCAAGGGCTGGAAACAGTCAGGGCGTACCTCGCCCGACAGCAACAGACCCAGGCTCGTCGTCAGGTGCTCGCGCAGTTGCGGGCAGAGAACAGGATCGAACGAATTGACGACGACTGAAGGTTCCCCCCCAAAAGTGGGGAATGGCTTCGATGCCCATTCAGGTGCTTCCCCGTTTCTGGGGAACGGGGTACCGGGACGAGCGGGCATTTCCATTCAATTCAAGGACATGAAGACAAAAAATTACCGGCACTCAGCCTGGCATGAAGTGTGCGTTACCTCTTGTGAGGCGCACTCCAGCAGGTTCGGGTCATTGAATTTCAATTGCCGGCACTTGAGGTTTCAGGGAGTCCACCTTGGTTAACAAAGTACTGGTTGTCGAAGACGAACAGCTGCTTGCACAGAACCTTCAGGATTATCTGTCGGCGCAAGGGCTGGAAGTCCGGATTGCACATGACGGCGCAGAGGGAATCGGCCTGGCCGAGACTTTCGCCCCCGACGTGCTGGTGTTCGATTACCGCTTGCCCGATATGGAAGGGTTCGAGGTGCTCGACGCGGTCCGCCAGAACAGGACGTGTCATTTCGTGCTGATAACGGGTCACCCGACCGCTGAAGTCTGTGAGCGGGCGCGGCAACTGGGGGTCAGTCACATCCTGTTCAAACCGTTTCCACTGGCGGAACTGGCCCGAGCTGTCTGTGACCTTCTGGGGATCCAGCGCGAAGAGAAACCCGGTGCGAGCCCATCCGAAGGCTTCGTCGAACGACGCCAGAGCAGGACCGAGAGCTTCCCGTTGCAGTTGTACGATGGCAGTTGGGTGCTGGCGGACCGCCGACGAAACCGGTCGGAGGCCATGGCACCGGACGACGATCAAATGCTCACCGGGGAGTAATGGCGCGATAGACGTTCCGGCACTCGCCGAACCCGCCTCCCGCGCCGTCAGGGCCTCAAGCCCCGGGTGTTGGAGAGCAAGCCATGGATCGTCTGTCCGTTGTCGTCGAACCGCTGTCGGTCACTCCTCCACAGGAGGCACAGACCCCGCCCCGCTTTTCCAGTGAGCAACTGGCCCAGGCCCGGGCACGGGCCAGCACTTCCGGGGAACGGGTGCTCGATGCGCTGGCCGTGCTCTGTGAGCTGGCGCCGATGCCGTTCATTGCCAGCCTTGGCGCCACCCTGCATTACCCGGTGCTCGACACCGACACGCTGTTTCTGGCGACCCCGGTGTTCGACCGGGTCACCCTCGCGCAATGCCTCAAACGTGAATTCATCCTGCTGCGCCACAACGACGAAGTCATCGGCGTCTTCGCCGACCCCTTCGACACGTCGCGCCTGGCCTGGATCGACGAATGCCTGCACGGCGCGCCGCTGTACCTGGTGCACGCCGACGACCTCAAGGCCTATCTGGCCCGCCACGAAGAAAGCTTCCACGCCGTCGAATCGCTCAACGCCCAGGCCGATGCCGGCAGCGAGACCGACACCCTGCAAAGCCTGTCGCTGACCAGCATCAGCGAAGACTCGAGCGTGGTGGTGAAACTGGTCAACTCGACCCTGTACGACGCGCTGAAAATGCACGCCAGCGACATCCACCTCGGCACCACCGGCCATGGCCTGGTGATCAAGTACCGGATCGACGGCGTGCTGAACAACATCGGCAAGATCCAGGGCAGCGAGTTCGCCGAGCAGGTGATCTCGCGGGTCAAGGTCATGGCCGAACTGGACATCGGCGAAAAACGCGTGCCCCAGGACGGTCGCTTCAAGATCGGCATCAGCGGCCGGCAGATCGACTTCCGGGTGTCGATCATGCCGAGCATCTTCGGCGAAGACGCGGTGCTGCGGGTGCTGGACAAACAGGACCTGGCCGACAAGGTCTGCGGCGTACAACTTCAGGCGCTGGGCTTTGAAGACGAAACCCTACGTCAATTGCGCCGTCTGGCTGCCGAACCCTACGGCATGGTGCTGGTGACCGGCCCCACCGGCAGCGGCAAGACCACCACGCTGTACGCGATGATCACCGAGATCAACCACGGTGTGGACAAGATCATCACCATCGAAGACCCGGTGGAATATCAGCTGCCGGGGGTGTTGCAAATTCCGGTCAACGAGAAGAAGGGCCTGACCTTCGCCCGTGGCCTGCGCTCGATCCTGCGTCACGACCCGGACAAGATCATGGTCGGCGAGATCCGCGACCCGGACACCGCGCAGATCGCCGTGCAATCGGCACTCACCGGGCACCTGGTGTTCACCACCATTCACGCCAACAACGTGTTCGACGTGATCGGTCGTTTTACCCAGATGGAAATCGACCCCTACAGTCTGGTGTCGGCGCTCAACGCGATTCTCGCCCAGCGCCTGATCCGGCTGGTGTGCAGCAGTTGCAGCACACCGGTCAACCCGAGCGATGAAGAGCTGCGTGCCTCGGGCCTCGATCCACAGCAAGTCGATCACTACCACTTCGTCCACGGCAAAGGCTGCGGCCACTGCCGCGGCAGCGGCTATCGCGGTCGGACGGCGATTGCCGAGCTGCTGCATCTGGACGACGAACTGCGGCAGATGATCGTCGAGCGCCAACCCATCACCCAGATCAAAGCCCTGGCCTGCGCCCGTGGTTTGCGCCTGTTGCGCGAATCGGCGCTGGAGCTGGTGGAGCACGGTCGGACCACGCTGGAGGAGATCAATCGTGTCACTTTTATCGCGTGATCAGTTTATCGCCGTGCTCGGCGCCAGCGGTGTCGGCCTCGGCCAGCGCCGGGGCAGCCACACCCTGTGGCTGGGCAGCGTCGGCTACATCGACGAAGGCTTCCAGAGCTACGCGGTGGCGCTGGACACCCTCGACCGTCTGCTCGGCGAACACACCCGCGCCGGTGCCGAGCTGAGCGTGGTGATCTCCGGCCATTTCAGCCGCTTTTGCCTGGTGCCCTGGAGCGAACAGATCAGCAGCCCTGAAGAACTGCGCGGCTTCGCCCGGTTGTGCTTCGAAGACCTGTTCGGCGCACCGACCCAACCGTGGAGTCTGGTGTTGTCCGCCGAGCCGGCCGGTTACGACCGTGTCGCCAGTGCGCTGCCGCAAGACTTGCTCGAACGCCTGCGCACATTGGTCAAAGGTCGCGGCCTGCGTCTGCGTTCGGTGCAGCCGTACCTGATGACGGCGTTCAACCGCTTCGACAAAAGCCTGGACGCCGGTGACTTCCTGTTCGTGGTCGCCGAACCGCAACGCAGCGTCTTGCTGCTGGCGCGGGAGGGTCGTTGGGCGTCGGTGCGCTCGGTGGGCGGCAGCGACAGCGACGCGGCACTCAGCGCGCTGATCGGTCGCGAACGGCAATTGCAAGCTTCCACCAGCGAGCGCGCCTTCAACGTTTACCTGCACGCCCCGGCACGCCTCGATGCGCAACCGGATGTGGCGGGGGTGCACCTGCGCACCCTCGAAGACGAATCGATGACTGTGCGTGACGCCTTGTACGTCATGTCCCGGGCGGTGGCCTGACATGCGCGCCTTGAACCTTGACTTCCAGCCTCGTCCGCGTTCCGGCCCGTTGGGCTGGAGCCTGTTCGGAGTCGGTGTGTTGCTCGCGCTGGCGTGCTTCGGCGTGCAGCAGCACTTCGACGATCAGGCCGAACAACAGCAAGGTCACTTGCAGCACACCCAGCGCCAGCTCACCGGCGACAGCGGCGCCAAGACCACGCTGAGCCCGGCAGAAACCCGCGAGCAGGCGCAGAACCTCGCCGAAATGCGCAAGGTCTCGCAGCAACTGCGCCGCCCCTGGGAGCGCCTGTTCGCCATGCTCGAAGCCATGCCGCGCGACGACATCGCCTTGCTGACCCTGACCCCGGATGCGCGCAAGGGCCAGGTGCGGATCAGCGCCGAGGCGCGGGATCTGCAAGCGATGCTGGATTTCCACAAACGCCTGGAGGCCAGTGACGAGCTGTCCGACGTGTCGCTGCTGAGCCACGAAATCGTCGTCAAATCGCCGGAGCAACCGGTGCAATTCAACCTGTCGGCGACCTGGGAGATGGGCGATGCGAATCCCTAGACTGATCGTTCACGAGTACCTGCAAGGTCTCGGTGTTCCAGGCCTGGCCGGACTGGCGCTGCTGCTGGTCACGGTTGCCTGGGCACTCGGCGGTTTGCTGCCGGGCTGGCAATCGCTGCAACAGCTCAGCCAGCAAACCCAAGAGGCCAGCGAATACCTGGCCAGAGTCGAGGACGGCAGCATCGCGCCGCCCGTGGTGCCGCAACGTCAGCTCGACGATTTTCGCAACAAGCTGCCGGCCCAGCCGCAAGCCACAGTCGCCATCGACCGCATCTACGCCCTTGCCGCTCAGGAACACATCACCCTGGCGCGCGGTGAATACGCCCTCGGCGTCGATCCCAAGACGCATCTGGCGCGCTACCAGATCCTGTTGCCGGTGCGCGGCAGCTACCCGCAACTGCGCCGCTTCCTGCATGCCTTGCTCGGCCAGTTGCCGGCGGTGGTGGTGGAGGACGTCGAGTTTCAGCGCAAGAAAATCGCCGACACCGACCTCAGCGGCCGGATCCGTATGACCCTCTATCTGTCGAGGTCGTGATGGACAGCAAACGCATAACCGGCTGGGTGGCATTCTTCGGCGTGGCGGCGGCGCTGGCCTGGTTGCCGGAATATTTCTCGCCGAGCGACGAGGCGGATTCGACCGAGGTTGCCGTGGCCAGCCCGGCGAAAACCACTGCCCGTGGCGCCTTGCCCGCCAGCAGCGCCAAGGCGGATGCGGCGCCGATCAAGGACCTGAGCCCGGCCGGCGATCTGTTTGCGAGCAAATCCTGGAAGGCCGCGCCGACTTTGGCGACGGTCACCGAACAAGCGATCAACCCGACCCCGGTGGTGCAAGCCCCGAGCCTGCCACCGGTGCCGTTCCAGTTCGTCGGCAGGCTGCATGACCGCAGCGACCTGCAGGTGTTTTTGCAGGACGGCGAGAAAATCTACGTCGTGCGCAGCGGGGATGTGATCGACGACACCTGGAAGATTGCGGCGATTTCCGATCTGGAGCTGAGCCTGGTCTACCTGCCTTTGCATTTGTCGCAGACCTTGTCTGTGGGGAGTACGCAATGAACAGATCCCGTTTGCTGATGAGCCTGGGCCTGTGTGCCGGGCTGGCCGCGTGCAGTTCCGCGCAGGTCGCCAACAAGGAAGCCGCCGACCTGATCGATCAGGGGCAGTACGAGGCGGGCCTGGCCCGGATCGAGGAAGGCTTGCGGGAAAATCCGCGCGACACCGAGCTGCACCTGCTGCTCAACAGCGGCCGGGCCAAGGCAATCACTGCGCTGTTGACCTCCGGCGACACCGACCGCGCCCGCCGCGATTTCGCTTCGGCGCGTACCGCCTACAACCGCGTGCTGACCATCGAGCCCAACAACCGCCGCGCCCAGGACGCACTGCGCCAGCTCGAATACTTGCGCAGCATGGACGAAAAGATCGAACTGGCCCGTGGCGACCTGCGCCGGGGTGACATTTACGGCGCCGACCGCCAGGTGAAACAGGTACTCGAACTCGACCCGACCAACGAAGGCGCGCTGGAGCTGCAGGGCAATATTCGTCTGGTGCAGAGCCGCAACGTGGTCCAGTACCCGCAACTGCGCACCCGGCTCGACCGCCCCGTAACCCTGGAATTTCGCGACGCCAACCTCAAGACCATTTTCGAAGTGCTGTCGCAGGTCGCCGGCCTGAACTTCATCTTCGACAAGGACCTGCGTCCGGACATGAAAGCCACGATCTTCGTGCGTGACGTGCGCATCGAAGACGCCGTGCAACTGCTGCTGCAACAGAACCAGTTGCACCAGAAAGTGGTGAACGAAAACACCTTGCTGATCTTTCCGGACTCGCCGCAGAAGCTGAAGGACTATCAAGAGCTGGTGATGCGCACCTTCTACCTGACCAGCATCGACGCCAACACCGCGCTGAACATGATCAAAACCATGCTCAAGACCCGCGACGTGTTCGTCGACGAACGCCTCAACACCCTGACCATGCGTGACACCGAAGACGCGGTGCGCATGGCCGAGAAACTCCTGCAGTCGCAAGACCAGTCCAACCCCGAAGTGGTGCTGGAAGTGGAAGTGATGGAAGTCGCCACCCAGCGCATTCTCGACCTCGGCCTGCAATGGCCGAACACCTTCGGGGTGGTCAACAGCGACGGTTCGGCGGTGACCATTCTCGATCAACTGAAGGGCATTAACTCCAGCCGGATTTCGATCTCGCCGTCGCCGCAAGCCAAGATCAACGCCCAGGACAACGACATCAACACCCTGGCCAGCCCGGTGATCCGCGTCAGCAACCGCGAACAGGCGCGCATCCACATCGGTCAGCGCGTGCCGATCATCAGCGCCACCTCGGTGCCTTCGACTCAAGGCCCGGTGATCACCGAAAGCGTGACCTACCTCGACGTCGGCCTGAAGCTCGAAGTGCAGCCGACCGTGCACCTGAACAACGAAGTGGCGATCAAGATCGCCCTGGAAGTGAGTAACGCCACACCGCTGGAACCGACCCGCCAGGGGACGATTCCGGTGCAGGTCGATACCCGCAACGCCCAGACCTCGCTGCGCCTGCATGACGGCGAAACCCAGATCCTCGCCGGCCTGATGCGCAACGACCACGGCGCCACCGGCAACAAGATTCCGGGCCTCGGCGACATTCCCGGTCTGGGCCGGCTGTTCGGCAGCAACAAGGACACGATCGGCAAATCGGAACTGGTGCTCTCGATCACCCCACGGATCGTGCGCAACCTGCCGTACCAGAGCCCGTCGGACATGGAATTCCCGACCGGTACCGAAACCAGCATGCACATTCAGGCGCCGGACCGTTCGCAGAACTACACCATGCCAGCGCCTGCCGCGCAGCCTCGTGCAGTCGGTGAAGCGGCCGTGGCAACCACTCACGTGACCGTCGAGAAGCCTTGATCATGAACGCCTCCCAACGCGGTTTTACCTTGATCGAAGTCGTGGTGACGCTGGCCCTGATCGGCCTGCTGGCCGGCATGGCCGCGCCGCTGACCGAGACCCTGGTACGGCGTGGCAAGGAGCAGGAACTGCGCACCGCGCTGTATCAGATTCGCGATGGCATCGACGCCTACAAGCGTGCCTTCGATGCCGGCTACATCGAGAAATCCCTGAACAGCAGCGGCTATCCGCCGAACCTGAAAGTGCTGGTCGAAGGCGTGCGCGACGTGCGCAGCGCCAAGGGGGCGAAGTTCTATTTTCTGCGCCGGATACCGCGGGATCCGCTGGTGCCGGCCAAACGTGACGACAACGGCGGTTGGGGCCTGCGGGCCTACAACAGTTCGGCCCAGAACCCGCGCGATGGCGAAGACGTGTTCGACGTCTACTCCCATGCCCGGGGCAAGGGTCTCAACGGCATCGCGTACCGCGAGTGGTGACTCTCATGCGCCGGGAAAAGGGGTTTACCTTGCTCGAGCTGATGGTGGTGATGGCGATCATCGCGACCCTGATGACCATCGCCTTGCCGCGCTACTTCAACAGCCTTGAGGCCTCGAAAGAGACCACGTTGCACCAGAGCCTGTCGGCCATGCGCGAGGCGCTGGATCACTACTACGGTGACACCGGGCGCTATCCCGACTCCATCGAGCAACTGGTGGAGATGCGTTACCTGCGCAACGCGCCGCTGGACCCGATCACCGAACGCAATGACCAATGGGTGCTGATCGCTCCACCGGACGGCGTGGCGGGCGGCGTTGCCGACATCAAGAGCGGAGCTACCGGGAGGGCGCGCGATGGCAGCCAGTATTCCGAGTGGTAAGCACGCGGAGCAGGGTGGGTTCACCTACCTGGGCGTGCTGTTCCTGATCGTGATCATGGGCATGGGCCTGGCCAGTGCCGGCGAGTTGTGGTCGACCGTGTCGCGCCGCGATCGCGAGAAGCAACTGCTGTGGGTCGGCACCCAATACGCCCAGGCGCTGCGCAGCTACTACCGCAGTTCGCCGGGGCTGGCGCAGTACCCGAAAGAACTGGTGGACCTGCTCGATGACGAGCGTTTTCCCGAGGCGCGTCACCATATCCGCCAACTCTATCCAGACCCGATCGGTGGCGGCGAATGGGCACTGCAACGCGGCTTCGACGGGCGCATCACCGGCATCAACAGTGCCTCCACCGAGGTGCCGTTGAAGCAGGCGGACTTCCCGGCGCAGTGGTCGGATTTCGAGGGCATGCAGCGTTATTCGGACTGGCAGTTCGTGGCCGAGAAAGCCTTTCTCGATGGCGCCGGCTCCGGCAGCGGGGGGCCGGCCAAAGGCCAGTCGGCCCTGCCGCAGGCGTTGCAGCCATGAACGCAAAAGGGTGGTGCGCGTTGATCCTCTCGCTAGCGGCGGCCTGCGCCATCGCCAGCGAGGAAGACGAAATGATGGGCTTCATCGTCGACGACACGATCTCGCACATCGGCCACGACTTTTACTACTCGTTCAGCGAACGCCTGCGCGACACCAGCCGCATGGATTTCAACCTGGTGGTGCGCGAGCGCCCCGACGCGCGCTGGGGCAGCCTTGTGACCGTCGAATATCAACAACGCCTGGTGTATCGGCGCTTCCTGCCGCCGAACACCGTGGAACTGAAGGACGAGGCCTACGAGGCCGCCGACTCGGTTCGCCTGGAGGTCGTCCGGCGCAAGCTGGAAGCCCTGTTGCAGGACACCACCGACCTTGAGAAGGACGAACTATGAACACGACAACGTTCTCACGGCGCAGCGGATTCTGGATCTCGGGGTTGTTGATCGGGCTTGCCAGCGCCGCTGCCGTCCAGGCCACCGAACTGGTCTACACGCCGGTCAACCCGTCGTTCGGCGGCAACCCGCTCAACGGCACCTGGCTGCTCAACAACGCCCAGGCACAAAACGACCACGACGATCCGGATCTCAAGAAGCGCTCGACGGTGGCCGGCACCTCGGCACTCGAACGTTTCACCAGTCAATTGCAGTCGCGGTTGCTGGGGCAACTGCTGGACAACATCTCCACCGGCAACACGGGGAGCCTGTCTACCGACGCTTTTATCGTCAACGTCGTTGATGACTCGGGGGCACTCACGATTGAAGTGACCGACCGAGCGAGTGGCGAAGTTTCCGAAATTCAGGTGAACGGCCTCAATCCATGACGGGATGACGGTTCCGGGGAGTGATGGACATGAAAAAAATAATCGCGCTAGGGCTGATGTTGGCAGCATTACAAGGGTGCAGTCTGCGCGAGCCGATGCCGGCCGAGCAGGACACCGAGACCCCGACCCTGACCCCCAGGGCCTCGACTTATTACGACTTGCTGAAAATGCCGCGACCCAAGGGCCGGCTGATGGCGGTGGTGTACGGCTTCCGTGACCAGACCGGGCAGTACAAACCGACGCCGGCGAGTTCGTTTTCCACCAGCGTCACCCAGGGCGCGGCGTCGATGCTGATGGACGCGATGCAGGCCAGTGGCTGGTTTGTGGTGCTTGAGCGGGAAGGGCTGCAGAACCTGCTGACGGAACGCAAGATCATTCGGGCGTCGCAGAAGAAGCCGAATACGCCGGTGAATATTCAGGGTGAGCTGCCACCGTTGCAGGCGGCGAACATGATGCTCGAGGGCGGGATCATCGCTTACGACACCAACGTGCGCAGCGGTGGGGAAGGCGCGCGGTATCTGGGGATTGATCTGACCCGGGAGTATCGGGTGGATCAGGTGACTGTGAATTTGCGCGCGGTGGATGTGCGCAGCGGGCAGGTGTTGGCGAATGTGATGACCAGCAAGACGATTTATTCGGTGGCACGCAGTGCCGGGGTGTTCAAGTTTATCGAGTTCAAAAAGTTGCTTGAGGCTGAGGCGGGGTACACGACCAATGAGCCGGCTCAGCTTTGTGTGTTGTCGGCGATCGAGGCGGCGGTGGGGCATTTGCTGGCGCAGGGGATTGAGCGGCGGTTGTGGCAGGTTGCCGGGGATGCTTCTACGCCTTCGCAGGATGATGTTTTGAATCGGTACCTGACTCAGAACAAGATTGATCCGGATGCCGAGTGAACGTGGCGGCCTTTGGGCCGACCAGGTTCCTTTGGGGGGGTGTGAATATCCGTTTCTTTGGGTGCGGCCGCTGACGGTTCCGCCCTTACGGCGGGTCACTTTGGCAAACGCCCCAAAGTAACCAAAGGTCTGGGCCCCGGCGTTCGGCCCCTCGCTGGGGCTCGGGGTTCCTTCGCTCCGGGATTCATCCGGGGGCATCGCCTACGGTTTGCTTCGCTGCACCTCCTCTCGATGCATGCGGCTGCGCCGCACGGTCGCTGCGCTCCCTCCCCCGGATGAATCCCTCCACTCAGCCTTCCGAAGGGGCCAGCACGTCAAAAGCTTTACTCGAGCTAACGCTCATTGCGTTGAGTGGTGAGAAGCGAAAAGCGAAAAGCGGATTGCTTTTGCTTTGATCGTTCCCACGCTCCGCGTGGGAATGCAGCCCGGGACGCTCCGCGTCCCATTCTCGAATGTTTAAAAGTTGTGTCTGTTTCAGCGATCCTTCCCACAAGGTTTTCAGGTTGTCCGTCGGAAGCGCGGGCTCTAGCCTGTTTCGGTCGCTGCCAATTCAGCGGCCGGGCCTGGAAACCCGGGAATGTGAGAAGGCGAAAACGCTGTTCATAACGTATGCTTGCGCACCTTCATTGTGTGCACGCTGTTATGGCGGCTGTGCGCGGGAGACATTTATGTCTGCCGGGTCGCGTTCTCCCCCGGATTTCCAGCCCGCGTACAGCTGCCACCCATTCTTCCTGGAAGTCGATTGGGCCGGCTGCAATCATCAATGAGGACGAAATGACCATGAAAAAACCAACGCCAAACCCACCCGAAACCCAATCCAACCTCGAAACCGACCCAACCTCCCCATACACCTCCACCAACTCCAGAAAACTCCACGAAGCCGCCGAACGCGCCCTCGATCATTACCTCTGCCCCGGCGCCCACATCATGGGCAGCGTCAACGAACCCGCCCCGATGTACCTCGCCAACCCGGCCTACAACACCGAATCCCTGCTCGCCAACGCCAGCGAATCCCTGGGCTCGGCCAGCGAAATGCTCAACAACTTCGCCGCCACCCTCGACCCCGCCCACCGAAAAACCGCCCTGGGCATCGCGCAGATCCTCATGCTGGGTGAACTGGCCGTAAATCAAGCCTTGGATCACGTCGAACTGAAGGGCTGATCCAGCACATGCCCAATAAAAAAACGCGGCCCAGCAATGGGTCGCGTTTTTCACATTCAAACTGGAGTCACCATGGATCCCCTGATCTCCACAATCGTTTCAGACTTCGAAAACGAAGAGCAGGCCGCCAGCTACGACCGCTGGTTGCGTGCCAAAGTACAGGCTTCAATCGATGACCCAAGACCCAGCATTCCGAATGAGCAGGTGATGGCTGAAATGTCGGCCCTGATGGAGGAAAAACGAAGAAAGCATGAGACGGAATGAGGCTTCTCGCAGCGGCAGTACGAAAAACCGCGCTCCCTGACAGACGCGCGGTTTTTGTTTGGGGCAGAGTTAACAACGGATTAGAAAAAACGAGTTCGCGGATACTCCTGACGAGTGTGCAGTACGTTCACGATTTCAATTCGATCGGTTACCCGATAGATGATCAGATAACTCGAATGTACAACAGCTTCTCGAGTGCCGGGGATCCGACCGGTTCGATAGAGGCGAGGATGTTCCAGAAGGTTGGATGCAGCTTTTCCAATCGCCCTAACGAGCTCTCTGGCTGCTCTCGGATGTCTTTCTGTTATGAAGTCGATAATTAGCATTAGCTTGGCCCGTGCTTCGGGCCTCCACTCAATCGACCTCGAAACCATTGTCTTTTGCCTTGAGCAAGGCATGTATCTCAGCCATCACCTGGTCATGCGAAATATTCGGACGCGGATCATCGAGAGAGGCCTGTACTTCGGCCCGAAACCAACGGTCATAACTCGCAGCCTGCTCCTCGGGACCAAGATCCGAAACAACCGGGCACAGTGGGTCGATCAAAGACGGGTCGATCATGGAACCTCCGGGTTTGGTGCCTGGAAGTCTATTCGGTAACGGTATCGCTGTCGTCGCTGTCTGGATGAATTGCATGTTGGCCAAGCTCCATGAGGATCAAGTTGTCCCGGCAAATCCTAGAGCCTGCACTTCCGACGGCCAACCGCCAGAATTCGTCAGAAAAGTCCCCGATTTTCTGAAAACGGTATGTTTTCCGTAGGACGCCACTCAAGCGTCAGCGCAAAAAAAAACCGCGACCCTCAACAGGTCGCGGTTTTCCAACACCCAACCCTTACTGCTGCAACACTGTCGCCTGGTTAGCCGACCCGAACTGTTGAATATTCGCGGTCTGCGTCATCCCGCTCTGATCCACATTGGCAATGTTCCCGGTCCCGCCCTGGGTCACGTACGCCACGTTCATGGTGTCAGCCTGTTTCACGGTGATCATGTTGTCGCTGCCGTACAGCTGCGCGGTGTAGGCCTGGTTGCCGGTGCCGGATTGATCGAATTCGGTGCTGTTGCCCGAGCCGTTCGACGAGCCCTGAACCAGGTTGGTGGTGCCGCGCTGGTCGGCGATGAGGATGTTGTCGCTGCCGTTCTGATCGAAGTACAGCTCGTTGTAGGAATCAGCCTGGCTGACCGTGGTTTTGTTGCCGGTCCCGGTCTGGTTGGTGGTCATGATGTGGCCGACGCCGTCCTGGGTGAAGCTGGCGATGTTGCCGTTGCCGGCCTGATTGACCGTCGCACGCTGGTTGCTGCCGAACTGGCCGCCGTGTTGCGGGCCTTTCCAGTTGCTGGCGTAGACCTTGTTGTCGTTGCCCACCGAGGTGGCGTTGAGGGTGTGGCTGTCGCCGTTCTGGTAGGTGTAATGCACGTTGCCGTTGCCGACTTGATAGAGCGCCAGCGTCGAGTTGACCGACTCGAACTGGTCGGCGTAGATGGCGTTGGTGTTGCCGACCTGGGTGACGGCGGCGGTGTTGTTTTCGCCATAGCTCTGGTCGACCACGGTTTCGTTGCTGTCGCCATACTGGTTGACGGTGGCCTGGCTGGCCAGTTGCGAGTCTTGCCAGATTTCGCTGCCGTTGAGGTTGCCGAACTGGTTGATGGTGATGTTGCCGCCGGTGCCGTTGCGCTGGTCGCCATAGGCGTAGTTGGTTTCACCGGCCTGGTTGATGCCGATCTGGCCGCCGTTGTGCAGTACTTGTTCGGCGGTGCCGTAGTTGGCGGTGCCGTATTGGGTAATCACCGAGCTGTTGCCGGTGCCTTCGTACAGTTGCTCGATGTTGGCTTCGTTGCTGTCGCCGAACTGGAAGGTCTTGCCTTCGCTGCCGTTCTGCGAGTCCTGGTAGACGAACGAGAAGTTGCCGGTGCCTTGCTGTTGTTGCAGGGCCTGGTTGCCGGCGCCGAAACCGAGGGACTGGCTGGCGTGGGCGGTGTTGAAGGCGCCGGTCTGTTGTTGGGTGATGGTGCTGTTGTCTTCATACAGCTGTTCGGCGTAACCGGCGTTGTAATCGCCGACGGCGTCCTGAGTGATGACGCTGGTGGCGGTGTCTTGCACGGCGGCGGCGTTGTTGCCCTGACCCAGTTGGGTCTGGGTCGCGGTGCTGAACGGGGCCTGGGTCTGCTTCACATCAGCGATGTTGGCGGTGCCGAGCTGGATCTGGGTGGAAATGCTGTCGTCGGCCATGGCCTGGGCACTGATCATGACCAGGATGGCGGCGGTGAGGGGCGTCAGTTTGAACATGATGAACTCTCCGATGATTGCAGTGCTTAGCGATATTGCTTGACCGAAACGCTCATGCCGTTGCCCGACTGGGTCACGGCGCTTTGCAGCCCCGTGCCCGCCTGCTCGATGCTGGCGTCGTTGTTGTTGCCGTTTTGCGAAATCTGCGCACGGTTGTGGCTGCCGGTTTGCGTGATGGACGCGGCGTTGCCGGAGCCGTTTTGGGTGATCAAGGCCATCAGGTCGCTGCCTTGTTGCAGGATGTACGCCTCCTGATTGCTGCCCGACTGCACGATTCTGCCCAGCAGCGACTGACCGTTCTGCGAGAGCAGGGCAAGGTTGACCTGGCCGTTCTGGTCGATCAGGGCTTGCTGGCCCACGGGGGGCGGCAGTTCGCCGAGATCGGCGCTGTTGGGCGCCAGGTCATCGTTTTCCATCAGGTCGTCGGCGCGCACGCCCGCACTGACGCACAGGGCGAGCAGGCAAAGCAGGGCGGCGGTCGGCGTGTTCATGGCGTTGTCCTGTGTTTTCCTGAATCCGAAATCCGGGCTGAGCTGGCCCCACCCACTGCGCATTGAACGGTGTGGGGTGGGTGGGGCACGGGCTCAGAGCGTGGTCACCGATACGGTGCGAACGGTGCCCTGGGACGAACGGATAGTGGCGGTCGGGTTGGCCGACGGCACGACCAGCGTGTTGTTCAGCGTCAGCCGCCAGCGTCCGGTCACCGGTACCGTGGTTGTACCCAGCGTCACCAATCCGCTCGGGGTGGTGACCTGCACGGTGATGGTGTTGCCGGTGGTCACCGATGAGGTGCCCGCGAAGTCCCAGTTGAAGCGTCCGCCGGAGCGGGCCTGCACGGTCGAGGTGGTGATCGTGAAGGTTTCCGCCGCTGGCCGTGGCGACACTTGCACCGTGACGGTCGCCGGCGTCGACTGGGCGCCGAAGCTGTCCCGGGCGATGTAGGTGAAGGTCGTGGTGAAGGCCGTGGTCACGGTGGCCGGTGGGGTGTAGGTGATCACCGTACCGTCGGTGCTGACCGTGCCGCGTCCTGCCGGCGGTTGGGTCAGGCTGGCGACGCCCAGCGGTGTGTTGCCTTCCGGATCGGTGTCGTTGGCCAGGACGTTGATCGGGATTGCGACACCCAGCGTGGCAACGCTGTCGGCGACGGCGGTCGGTGGCCGGTTGGGCGCGACGGAGATCGTCACGGTCGCCGGGTTGGCCGAGGCCAGGCCTTTGCTGTCCTGGGCCTTGTAGGTGAAGGTGGTGGTCAGCGGAGTGTTGACCACGGCTGGCGGGGTGTAGACCACCGAGGTGGTGCCGCTCAGCGCGACGGTGCCCTGGCCTGCGGCCGGTTGCGTCAGCGCGGTAATGGTCAGCGGCACGTTGTTGTCCGGGTCGCTGTCGTTGGTCAACAGGCTGAGGGTGATCGGCACGCCGAAGCTGGTGCTGCCAGTGTCTGCAACGGCCAGCGGTGCCTGGTTCTCGCCGGTGTCCGGTGCGGTACCGACCACCACCACTGGCTCGGTGTCGCTGCCACCGGCGGCGGACTTGACCGTGACGGTGGCCGGAGGCTGGGTCAGGTCGGCCACGGTGATTTTTTGCAAAGTCCCGGATTTCGAAAGGCGTCCGTAACCTTGCGCGACCATGTCCGGCACCGCGACTTCATCGGTCGAGGTGGCTTCGATCAACAGGCTGTGGTTGGCCCAGCTGTAGCGGGCGGTCTGGATTTTCACCACGTCGGTGAGCTTGGCCGAAACGGCGGTCGGACGGGTCGTGCCGGCCGGGTTGGTCGCGGTCACGACCACCACCGACGGCAGGGTACCGGTGCCCAGACGCTGGCCGAAGAACAGCCCGTTGTTGTCGCCCAGCAGGCTGGTCTGGCATGGCGTCGGCGGTGGGCCGGGCAGCAACGCCAACGTTTCACGAAAGCACAGGGTCGAGCTGCTGTCGGCCTCGGCGAACACCTCGGCGCGCACACCGGCCGAAGTACGGCGATAAGTGGCGCGGTCGACGGCGACATGGGTCTGCTGCCGGTTGTCGAGGACCTTGCCGGCGACCGTGAACAGGTTGGTCTGAATCGAGCCGGCACCCGACGGACCATCGATCCGCAGGAAGTTGGTGTTGAACGGGCTGCCGGTCACCGCTTCGGTGAGGTTCGGATCGCCGACAAAGGTTTCGATGCCGCCGGTGTCCGGGTTCACTTCGGTGTACGGGCCGTTGATGCTGCGCAGAAATGGGCCGATGGCCCCGTTGAGCGCACCGCTGAAGTTGCCCGGGGCGCCGATACCGACGTCCTTGGTGATGTTGATTGCCCGCCGGCCCGGCGTGGTGACATTGACGGTTTCAACACCGTACGGGTGGGTGATGGTGTAGGTGCCGGCCACCGGGACGTTCACCCGGATGCGGATCCGCGCGAAGCTTTGCTGATCGCCATCGACCGGATTTCCCGAGGCGAACGCCGCTTCGATACCGGCCACGTAGGCATCCACGCCGAAACCGGCGCCGTTGTTCGGGATGTTGGTTTCCGCCAGGAACCAGAAGGCTTCCGGTGGCCAGTTGTCGGGAAACACCATCGGCAGGGTGTCATCGAACACGCCCGGTTCCGGCAGCAGGGTGCACATGTACGCCGGCGGGGTGCTGACCGGCACCCGCGAACTGGCGGCGCGGGACTGGCAGAGCTCCATCGACAGTTGATTGTTGTCCTGGTACCACATCGGGAATTTCCCGGTGGCGAAGGTGTAGGGGCCGGGATCGACGGCGGCCAGTTGCGCGAACGCACTGCCGGTCAGCGAGATTGTCAGCCCGAGCGCGTTGAGCGCGAAACGTGGCCACTTGTTCATGATGCCTCCTGATGCGGATCTGGGCATGTGAGCGTTCATTGCACGATGACCACTTCTTCGGTATCGCTGCCGCCGTTGGACGACGTCACCCGAACCCTGGCCGGTGGAATCGGCGTGATCCCGGTGGACAGGGTTTTCACCGCGCCATCACCGCCCAGCGCACCGATGGTGGCGCCGGTGCCGGAGGTCGCGGTGAGTACCGGTGGCGAAGTTTCGTCACTGGTCGAAGCCTCCACAGTCAATTGCCCGGAACTGAGGCTGTACTCGGCGCGCTGGATCACCACCAGGTCGGTGAGGGTCATGGGCAGGGTGGTCGGTGAACTGGTGGCGATCGCCAGGTGGTTGTCGGCGGTCACTTGCAGCACGGTCGGCAAGGTCGGGTTGATCGCCGATTGCGCGTACCAGCTGCCGGTGCTGTCGGCTTCTGTCATGTTCACCACGGGTGTGCTGCTGGTGATGGCGGCGGTACCGGGCGCTGGCGGCGCCTGGACGAACACGTCTTGCTGGGCCACCGGCGCACTGTCGCCGGGTTTGCGCGAGTAGGTGCTGCGCTGCGCAATCAGCGGGGTTGGCCGCACCACCGTCGACAACTTGCCGGATACGGCGAAGGTCGTGGTGCGCAGGTCAATGCCCCCCGGGCCTTCGATCCGCACGTAGTTGGTGTTGAACGGGCTGCCGGTCACCGCTTCGTTGAGGTTCGGGTCGCCGACAAACTGCTCGGCCGCACCGGTCAATGGGTTGGTCTCGGTGTAAGGCCCGTTGACGCTGCGCAGGAATGGACCGATGTCACCCTTGAGCGCGCCGTCGTAGGTTTGCGGGGTGCCGATGCCGATGTCGCGAGTCATGTTGATCGCGCGGCGACCGGGGGTGTCGACGGTGAACACATCGACGCCGTAGGGGTGGGTGATGACGTAGGTGCCGGCGGTGGGCACGTCGACCCGGATGCGGATCCGCGCGAAGCTGATCTGGTCGCCTTCCGCAGGGTCGCCGCCCCCGAACGCGGCCTCGACGGCGCTGACGTAAGTCAGGTCGATGCCGCGTGCCGCATCGACGATGGAAGTATCGCCGGTGAACCAGAATGCTTCATCGGGGAAGTTGGTGGGGAATACGAGCGGTTGCGTGTCATCGAACACGCCGGGGGTCGGCAACAGCGAGCACATGTACGACGGGGCGCCCGGTGTGCTTGGCACGCGGGAGCTGAGCGCTTTGGACAGGCACAGATCCAGGGTGCGACCGTGGGTGTCCTGATACCAGCTGGCGAAACCGCCATTGGCCGGTGTGTAGGGACCCGGGTCGACGGCGAACAGAGCGGCCTGGGCAATGCCCTGGGCCAAGGCGCTTACGACCAGGACGGTCGCGGTTTTGGACAGTAAAGGGTGCATGAGTTAATCCCTCTATCAAAGTACCTGCCCCTTGGGGATGGGTCAGTTGCAGAGGGCTTTACAACTTCCATACCAACGACGCGCCAACTGGCGGCAAAGGCCCGTGGCGCAAGGGTTCGCGGCTTGACGTGGGGGATAGGGACGCCCGCCCGGACAGGGCGACTTTCCCCAGCATTGGGGATTGTGGGGAGGGCGCTGGTTATCCGGGGGCTTGTGGGGACCCGCATCCGGGCAAACACCCAACCGTGGGCTATAACCCTATAGGGACGTATCGGGAAGTCGCCGCCATGAACATGCAGTCAACATCGCTACCGGTCGAGCAGGGCAGCCAGCGGCTGAGCTCGCCCAAACAGTCGTTCAACCTGTTGCGCTGGTTTTCACTGATCAGCATGGCGGTGATCGGCACTGTGGCCGTAGCGCTGGGGGCGGTGTCGACACGGTTCGTGATCGAGGAAAGCGTGCAGCGCGATGCCTTGCTGACCGCGCAGTTCATTCAGGCCATCGCCTCGGCCGAAGTGCGCCACGTCTCGATCCCCAATATCCGCACCATGGGGGAGCTGCTTGACCCTCGTCAGGACAACGACTTTCCCGATGTGAACCCGCAAGCCAGGGCCAGCGCGCGGGGCGAATTTCTTGATCACATCGAACATTTGCCGGATGTGATCCTTGCCAACGTTTATGCGCCGGATCGAACCGTGATCTGGTCGACCAATCCCGCACTGGTCAACACCCGCATTCATGCCGACGAAGACCTCGACCGGGCGTTCGATCAAAGGATTCCGGTGTCGGCCAGCTATCACGATGTAGACAAGGCCCGTGAAGAGCAGAAATTCGTGGTGCCGCCGGAATACATCTTCATCGAAAACTACATCCCGCTGTTCGACGCCGAGGGCAAGAACGTCACGGCGATGGTCGAGATCTATAAAGAGCCCAAAGACCTGATCGCCCGCATGGAGCGCGGGTTGGCGCTGATCTGGCTGGCCACCGCGCTGGGCGGTGGACTGATTTATCTGGGGCTGTACTGGATCGTGCGCCGGGCGGCAATCCTGCTGGCAGCCCAGCAAAAACAACTGATCGCCAACGAAACGTTTGTCGCCCTGGGTGAGATGTCTTCGGCGGTGGCTCACAGCCTGCGCAACCCGCTGGCGACCATCCGTTCCAGTGCCGAGCTGGCGCTGGAGTTCGATGCGGGACCTGCGCAGAAAAACATCAAGGACATCATCGGCCAGGTCGATCGCATGTCGAAGTGGGTGCGCGAGCTGCTGCAATCGTTGCGACCGCTCAATGACGACCCGGAACCGGTGAACCTGGTGGCGGCGCTGCACGACAGCCTGATGGCGTTCGAGCAGCAGATCGCCAAGGCCGGCGTGCACGTGGTGTTTCATCCCCAGCAGACGCCGATGGTGCTGAGTCAGCCGGTGCAGCTCGCACAGATCCTCAACAGCCTGCTGGCGAACGCGCTGGAAGCGATGGACAAGGGCGGCACGCTGACTATCACCCTCGAACCGGGCGACAGCCGTGGCGTGATCGTCATGCTCAGCGACACCGGCAAGGGCATGAACGAAGAACAGCGCAGCATGGCGTTCCGGCCGTTCTTCACCACCAAACAGGGCGGCCTTGGCGTTGGGCTGGTGCTGGTCAAACGGATCATGGAGCGCTTCGGCGGCGGTGTGAGTCTGGACAGCCGCGAAGGCGAAGGCACCACCGTTCGTCTGGCGTTTCAGCTCATTCAGTAAGTTGGGGTGAACTTTCCCCCAGCAGTGGGTGTCAGGCCCCGGTCACCGGGGAGTGGGGAATGTAACAGCGCGCGCAAGCCACTGTTACAACTGGAAAAGATTTTTTGGCGAGGTAATTGCAAAACATCATCACCCCTTCCTTAGATGAGGCGGTTGGTGATGGACAGAACAACGCGTGACCCCAAAAAGCTATTCCTGTTGACGCCACTGAGCGTCGTTCTGATGTTGACCCTCGGCAATATGTCCGGGGTTCGAGCGAGTCCGATCGACGACGAAAACCAGCCGGAAGCGTCCGACCCGTCGGCGTACTACGACGAGCCGGCCGATGAACCGGCGGCACTCAACGCCATCCTGACGATGCCCGAGGCCAACGAAGACTCCTTCGATCTGCCCGACGGGGTCAAAGGCACGCGCAACACGACGCGCACGGAAAACATCCTGCCGCCCGCCGTCCAGACCAGTTTCAATTACCCCACCAACGGCAAGCCGAGCCCGCTGTACGGTGCCCAGCCGTTCACTCAGCAACTGGTGCTGTTCGAAGAATTCGGACCGGAAAAACTCGACCCCACCACACCGGCAGCGCCCTTGAGTTTCCCGTCAGCGGCCATCGGCCCGGCACCGGCGCAGGACCCGAACAACATCGCCCGCAGTGCGCCTCCCGGCACCGCGCTGGACGCGTTTTTGCGTCAGCCGGGGCTCACGCCATTCCCGAGCCAGTTTGCCAACGTGGTTGACCGCAACCCGTGGCAGGCGCAGATCGAACTGTTCCTCAACCGTCATATCGGCTCTTCTGCCGAAGGCCGGCCACCGGGAAAAGGCTGGGCCCACCAGCGCTGGAACGAGTTCTACCCGCAAGTCGCCTACAAGACCGTGCAGACCGGTGCGCGGCTGAACGGCGGCCTGCGTGACAGTCGGCAAATGCACGGTTATGCGGTTGGCGAGTTCGGCCCCGGTGGTCTGTACCATAACGTCGCGGGGGTGCCTGCGACCGATGGCACGGCCAAGGGTGTCGATGCGCGCTTCCATCCGGCGATGCCGGTGCAGGACCACAATTCGGTGTGGACCTTTGACGGCACGCTGCCACCGAAACTGTTGATGGTGCGCTACGGCCAACCGGTGCTGATGCGTCACTACAACGGCTTGCCGATCGACCCTTCCGCCAACCGCGGTTTCGGTCTGCACACCATCACCACCCACGAGCATAACGGCCACGCGCCGGCGGAAAGCGATGGTTATGCCAACGCGTTCTTCTTTCCCGGCCAGTACTACGACTATCGCTGGCCGATCCAGCTCGCCGGTTACGACAGCATCAACACCAAGGCTGAAGACCCACGCGCGGCATTCCCGTGCGCGCCGGGGGAAACCCTGTGGGTCAACGACGTGCAGCCTGCGAAAAAGACCTGCGACCACGGCACCATCAAGATTCGTGGCGACTGGCGCGAAACCATGAGCACCCACTGGTTCCACGACCACATGCTCGATTTCACCGCGCAGAACGTCTACAAGGGCAACGCGGCGATGATGAACTACTACAGCGCCCTGGATCGCGGCAACGAATCGGTGAACGACGGCGTCAACCTGCGTTTCCCCAGCGGTAGCGCGTTGCCGTGGGGCAACCGCGACTACGACGTCAACCTGGTGTTCGCCGACAAGGCCTGGGATCAGCAAGGTCAGTTGTGGTTCAACCCGTTCAACACCGATGGCTTCATCGGCGACCAGGTGCTGGTCAACTGGCAATGGAAACCGACCCTCGATGTGAGGGCGCGCAGCTATCGCTTCCGCATCCTCAACGGTTCGGTATCGCGCTACTTCAAGTTCGCGCTGGTGCGTGAAGTCAAAGGCAACGGCGGCGAATTCCCGGGGCCGAAAAACGCCGGTGTGTCGTACAGCCGTGTGCCGTTCCACATGATCGCCAACGACGGCAACATCATGGAACACAGCGTGCCGTTCGACGGGTCGATGGACCTCGATGCCGACGGCGACAAACAGAACCACAATGCGATTCTGCCGACCCAGGGCATCGCCGAGCGGTTCGACATCATCGTCAACTTCGCGAAAAACGGCATCAAGCCGGGTGACAAGCTGTTCTTCGTCAACCTGCAGGCCCAGGACGACGGCAAAGGTCCGAAAGAAGTGATCCCGCTGGCCGACGTGCTCTCGGAGAAATACCTGCCGGTGATCAAGCAGACCAGCAAGGGGCCGCAGTGGGACAGGGGTGACCCGGTGGTGGGCAAAGTCCTGCAACTCAACGTCAAGGCCTACACCGGTCAGGACCTGGCCATGGACCCGGCGGCCTACGAGCCGGCCAAACCGGGCAAGGCCGAAGGCATGGTAATGATTCCGCTGAAGATCCACCGCGACAACGCTGCCGACAAGGCCTTGCTCGCCAGGGCACTGCACCGGACCTTCATCTTCGGTCGCGCCGACGGCACCGACGAAGCGCCGTGGACGATCAAGACCGATGGCGGTTTCGGCTTTCACATGGACCCGCGCCGGTTGAATGCCTCGACCAAACTGGCCAGCGGCCCGACCGACGCCGGGGTCAGCGGTATCGGCACCCTGGAGGTGTGGAGTATCAAGGCCGGCGGCAAGGGCTGGAGCCATCCGGTGCACGTGCACTTCGAGGAAGGCATCATCCTCAGCCGTGGCGGCAAGGCTCCGCCTGAGTGGGAAAAATGGGCCCGCAAGGACGTCTACCGGATCGGTTCGGAAGCCGACGGGCTGGATAACGTCGAGATGGCGATCAACTTCCGCGAGTTTGCCGGGACCTACATGGAGCACTGTCACAACACCCAGCATGAGGACAACTCGATGCTGCTGCGCTGGGACCTGGAAAAACCCGGGCAACTGCAGTTGATGCCGACGCCGCTGCCGAGCTGGGATGGCGTGCGCTACGTCAACTCCGCCGCGCTGCCGACCTTCCGCACCGGCGACGGCTTCGGCCCGCAAGTGACCGTGAAACCATGAGCAGGGAGGGAGCCGACATGACCCAGCCAACGCCGCGCTCCCGCGCCCTGGGCATGCACCTGATTCTGGTGCTGGTCACCTGCCTGCTTGGCAGTCAGGTGCTCATCGCCCATCAGGCGCAGCCCGACGGCGCCAGTGAATCCGCCACCCCGTGGGGTGGCGACTATTTCCCCAACACCCTGCTGACCGATCAGGACGGTCGGCAGGTGCGTTTTTTCGATGACCTGATCAAAGACAAAGTGGTGGTGATCAACTTCATCTTCACCTCGTGCAGCGACTCCTGCCCGCTGGAAACCGCGCGCCTGCGCCAGGTGCAGAAGCTGCTGGGGGACCGGGTCGGCAAAGACATTTTCTTCTACTCGATCACCATCGATCCGCTGAGCGACACCCCCCAAGTGCTCAAGGCTTATTCGCAACGCTTCAAGGTCGCTCCTGGCTGGAAATTCCTCACGGGTGAATTCGAAGACGTCACTGAGCTGCGCAAGAAGCTCGGGCTGTTCATCGAAGGCGTCGACAACGGCCGCACCAAGGATCACAACCTGAGCCTGATTGTCGGCAACCAGAGCACCGGGCGCTGGATGAAAGCCTCGCCGTTCGAGAACCCGTGGATCCTCGCCGATCAGCTCGCCAATACCTTGCAGAACTGGAAACAGGCCAGCACTGAAGAAAGCTATGCCGACGCCCCGCAGATCCGTCCGCCGAGCAATGGCGAAGAACTGTTCCGCACCCGTTGCGCTTCGTGTCACAGCCTCGGCCCGCAGGACGGCGAGGGCATCGGCATGCGCAACATCGGCCCGGACCTGATCGGCGTGACCCGCCAGCGTGACCCGGCCTGGCTCAATCGCTGGATCCGCGAACCGGATCGCGTGCTGGCGGAGAAAGACCCGATCGCACTGCAACTGTTCGAGCAATACGAGCGCATCCCGATGCCGAATCTGCGTCTGGACGAGGCTTCGGCGCAGTCGATCATCGACTTTCTGAGTGCCGAAACCGAGCGTCAGCATCCGTCCGTGCAACCCTTGGCCGACGGGGCGTTGACGCCAGTAAAACCGGGCTCTGCCAGCGAAGCGGTGAGTCGTATGCAGTAGCGGCTAAATAGCATCATTGAACCGTATGCCACGGTCATTGCCACCTACACTCATTCGAGAAGGCGGCTGTAACGGGCTCGACACAAAAACGCCAGGGCATTCCCATGCAGCGACTGGAAGAACAAAAAACAGCAGCGCCGAACGTGGCGTTGGCAGCCATCAAGAGTTGGGGCAGACAGTTCAACCTGCTGCGCTGGTTCTCGCTGGCCAGTTTTTTCATCATCGCGGCCGTGGCGCTGGGGCTGGGTTATATCTCCACGCGCTTCGTGGTTACCGAAAGCGTGGAGCGCGATGCACTGCTCACCGCGCAGTTCGTGCAGGCCATCGGCGATGCGGAAATGCGCCACGCCAACATCACGCCGCAACGGACCATGGGCGAAATGCTCGACCCGCGCCAGGATCAGAATTACCCCGACGTCGATCAATTGGCCCATGCCGCGGCCCGCGCGGAGTTTCTCGATCATGTCGAACACTTGCCCGACGTGTTGCTGGCCACGGTGTATGCCCTGGACCGCACGGTCATCTGGTCGACCAACCCCGAGCTGATCAACGTCAAGTTTGAAGACGACGACGAACTGGATGAGTCGTTCGAGATGAAAGTCCCGGTGTCTTCCAGCTATCACAAGATCGACGATGAAAAACCCGAGCAGCGGCTGTCGCGGGAACCGAAATACCTGTTCATCGAAAACTACATTCCGATGTTCAACGCCGACAAAAGCAAAGTGGTCGCCATGGTGGAAATCTACAAGGAACCGGCGGATCTGGTGGACCGCATCGATCGAGGGTTCGCTTCGATCTGGGCCGCGACCCTCCTCGGCGGCGCGGTGATTTACCTGGGGCTGTTCTGGATCGTGCGGCGCGCCTCGACCCTGCTGCAGAGCCAGCAACGGCAACTGATCAGTAACGAAACCTTTGTCGCCCTGGGCGAGATGTCCTCGGCGGTGGCCCACAGTTTGCGCAATCCGCTGGCGACCATTCGCTCCAGCGCCGAACTGGCCCAGGAAGTCGCCAGCCCCGGTGCGCAGCGCAATATCGGCGACATCATCAGCCAGGTCGACCGCATGTCGCGCTGGGTGCGCGAGCTGTTGGTGTCGTTGCGTCCGATGAGTGACGACGGCGAGGCGGTGGAACTGCTGGCGGCGGTCGAGGACACCCTGGGGGCGTTTGACGCGTTGATCCGGCGCAATGGCGTCGAAGTGCGATTCACGCCACAAGATTGCCCGCCGGTCATCAGCCAAAAGGTGCTGCTGACGCAAATTCTCAATAGCCTGTTTGCCAACGCCCTGGAAGCGATGCCCAAGGGGGGCGTACTGAGTGTCGAGATTGAAACACCGCACACCGGTCATGTGCGCATGACCCTGAGCGACACCGGCAGAGGCATGAGCGCGCAGCAGCAACAACTGGTGTTCAAACCGTTTTTCACCACCAAACAGGGCGGCCTCGGGGTCGGCCTGGCGCTGGTCAAAAGAATCATGGAGCGGTTTCAGGGTTCGGTCGTGCTGACCAGCCGGGAGCAGGAAGGAACCCGCGTCAGTCTCAACTTTAGAGTGGCATCGGGAGGGGAATATGGAACACAGCATTCTGCTGGTCGAGGATGACGAACTGCTGGCCGAGAATATTCAGACCTACCTGGAGCGCAAAGACTTCGAGGTGACGGTCTGCCACTCGGCCGAGGACGCGCTGACGCAGCTGGAAAGTTTCATGCCGGACATCGTCCTGACCGACAACTCGCTGCCGGGCATGAGCGGTCACGATCTGATCCAGAAGCTGCGCATCAGCGCGCCGGAACTGAAAGTGATCATGATGACCGGTTACGGCAACGTCGAAGACGCGGTGGTCGCCATGAAGGAGGGCGCCTTTCATTACGTCACCAAACCGGTCGCGCTGCCGGAACTCAAACTGCTGCTGGACAAGGCCCTGGCCACCGAACGGATGGAGCGCACGCTGTCGTTCTACCAGGAGCGCGAAGCTCAGAAATCCGGCGTGCAGGCGCTGATCGGCGAGTCGTCGCCGATGCAGTACCTGAAAAACACCATCGGCCAGTTGCTCGACGCCGAGCGGCGCATGGCCAACACCGACCTGCCGCCGGTACTGGTGGAAGGCGAAACCGGAACCGGCAAGGAACTGGTAGCCCGCGCGCTGCACTTCGACGGTCCGCGCAGCAAAGGCCCGTTCGTTGAATTCAACTGTGCGTCGATTCCGTCCAACCTGGTGGAGTCAGAACTGTTCGGCCACGAGAAAGGCGCATTCACCGACGCCAAGGATCGCCGGGTCGGACTGGTGGAAGCGGCGGACGGCGGCACCTTGTTCCTTGACGAGATCGGCGAAATGGACCTGCTGTTGCAGGCCAAGCTGCTCAAACTGCTCGAGGATCGGACCATCCGCCGGGTCGGCTCGGTGAAGGAGCGCAAGGTCAACCTGCGGGTGATCAGCGCCACCAATTGCAACCTTGAGCAGATGGTCCAGCAGGGCAAGTTTCGCCGTGATCTGTTTTTCCGTTTGCGGATCATCTCGATCAAGGTGCCGCGTCTGTATGCCCGTGGCGAAGACATCCTGCTGCTGGCCCGGCACTTCCTCGCCAGCCACGGCAAGCGCTACGGCAAACCGAACCTGCACTTCAGCGATCAGGCCGAGCAACTGCTGCTCAGTTACACCTGGCCGGGCAATGTGCGCGAATTGCGCAACATGCTCGAACAGACCGTGTTGCTGGCGCCGAACGACACCATCGCCGCGCATCAACTGAATGTCTGCATGAGTCTGTGCGATGACCTGCCACCGCAGCATCAGCACGAAGTGCAGCATTTCGAACCACGTCCGGCGAGCAACACCGAGTCGATGAACCTGCCGGAAGTCGAACGCGACATGGTGCGCAAGATGCTCGACAAGACCGACTGGAACGTCACCAAATCGGCGCGCCTGTTGGGCCTGAGCCGCGACATGCTGCGCTACCGCATCGAAAAACTCGGCCTGGCCCGTCCGGACAAGCGTCAGTGGTAAACGGCGTTGCTGCGTGGATTCGGCGGGCTCAGGCATTCGAGCACGCACGTCGGGTCCAGCACTTCGTCGTTGACGTAAATACCGCGCTCGGCATCGTAGGTGCGGATGAACACCCGCACCGTCGCATCGGCCACTGTGGGCAGTTGCGAGTCATGGAACACGTGACGATCCGGGATGACGATGAAATCCTGCGGCGGCGTGTCATCGAACGGCCGGGGTGGCTGAGCGGACAGCGACGGCGGAGTGGGGTGGGCGAAAGGCTGGTCGGAACCGTAGTAATTGAAGTTGCTGTCCAGCGCCTGAGCCTGGGTGGCGGCGAGTAGACAAACGGACAGCAGCAATCGACTGAACATTCCCATGGCAGCACCTGTGGAAGCGGATTTCCCCAAGGCTATTAACTATAGCTGTCCGTGATGCAGGCGTTGGTGCAAGTGTTGTCGGCTTACAAGTTCGCAACAACCTGTAGCGCGAGGCTGAACTAGACTCGGGCCGCTCGATTGTGAGCATCGCCCGGAGTGCGCCATGGAAGTGCCAAACAATAAAAATGCCGTCGAGAGCAATCGTCAGGCGTGGAATGATTCCGCCCGTCATCATCAGGATTCGCCCGACTGGCAGGCCTTGCTGACCGAAGTCACGCAGGCTGACTTTTCCTGCCTCGACGACACCCTTCGCGGCTTGCTCGAGCAGGTCGGTGTCGATGGCAAAGACGTCGTTCAGCTGTGTTGCAACAACGGCCGCGAGAGCCTGTCACTGTTCGCCCTCGGCGCACGGAGCGTGGTCGGTATCGATCAGTCGAGCGCGTTTCTCGAACAGGCCCGCGAACTGAACAAGCGTTCGCCGCACAATGCCGAATTCATCGAAGCCGATATTCATCATTTGCCTGAAGCGCTGCGCGCCCGTTTCGACGTCGCGCTGATCACCATCGGCGTCTTTGGCTGGATGCCCGACATCGGCGAATTCTTCCGCCACGTCGCCTCGACCCTCAAGCCGGGCGGACGGCTGGTGATCTACGAAACCCACCCATTCCTGGAAATGGTCGACCCCGAGGCCGAAGACCCGTTTCGCCTCGCCACCTCGTATTTCCGCGAAGAACCTTTCGTGCTGGAAAAACCGATCGTCTACGTCGGCAAGGTCGAACAGCCGGCGGCGAAGTCCTACTGGTTCGTGCACAGCCTCGGCGAGATCTTTACCGCTGCCATCGAGGCCGGCCTGAACATCACGCACTTCAAGGAATACCCGCACTCGAACCGGGAAGACGTGTATGACCAGTACCAGAACCGCGAGGCGCAGATGCCGATGTGTTTTACGTGGGTGGGGGTGAAGCGCTGAGTAGCGCAGCTTTCAGGACGTGGAGTGATTCAGCACATGTCCCGGTTGCGCGCACAGATCGATGCCAAGGGCATGAATGACTTTAAGTACCGTGTCGAAGCGAGGCTTGGCTCCTGGTGCGAAAGCCTTGTACAGACTTTCGCGCCCCATGCCCGAATCCTTCGCAACCTGCGTCATGCCCCGCGCCTTGACGACATAACCGATCGCACGAAGAAACTCCTCGTTGTCTCCGTCGGCCAACACTTGGGATAGGTATTCACTGATGGCTTCATCACTTTCCAGCAGAGCTGCCATATCAAAAGCTGTCAAAGTCTGGCTCATGGTTAAACCTCCTTTGCCATGTTTTTTGCACGTCTGATATCCGCGCTTTGTGAGGATTTGTCGCCACCGGCCAGCAAAACGATAACTACACCGTTACGCATCGTGAAGTAGACCCGATACCCGGCGCCGACATCAACGCGCATTTCCGACACACCATCACCTACGGGTTTAATGTCGCCTAGATTACCTGCTGATGCACGTTCTATGCGACGGGCAATAGCAACCTTGGCACGGAGATCTCGAATAGAGGTATGCCAGTTCACGAACACGGATGTTTGTTGCACGAAATAGTTCATAGCTCGACTGTATCCATTTGGATACGGTAGAGCAGTCAGCCGGTTCTGGTATCGGCCTTGGATGTGTCGTTTCCATGTGTAGGCAAGTAGTCTTAGATTATGTAGGAGCTAGCGTCTCCGATAGCTCCCACAGTGCTGCGGTGAACCTTTAAGCCTGCGCAGCCGCCGTCACCACCGGCCGTCCCGGTTTGCGCAGCGGGTCCAGGCGTGAGCCGGCGTAGCGGGTTTCGCGGAAGAACCGCCATTTGCCGAACAGGCAATAGACGTGGGTGACGCGGCCCTGTTCGTGGTAGCCCATGCGGATGTGCAGTTTCAGCGCCGGGATATTGTGGGTTTCGCAGACATCCACCACTTTGTGGCAGCCCTGAGCGGCCATGGCTTCCCAGAGGGCGACCTGGACGTCCACTGACAGGCTGCTGCCGAAGTAGGCGCGGGTCATTTCGCCGCCGAATTCGAAGAACTCGCCGGGTTTGACCGGGAAGGTGCAGCTGTAATAGTGGCGGTCGTGGTAGTCGCGAATGCTGCCCCAGATGAACGCCACCGCATGGCCGTCGGCGTCCAGGTACATGTGCCCGGTGTGGCCCTCGTTGGCCAGTTCGGCCATGGTCTGCACGCGGTCACCGAAGTGTTTGGCGAACGCGCCGGCATTCTCGGCGGTGATGTCGACTTTGCGCAGGCCGTCGTAGGGGCGCAGCTTGTGCGGCGGTACCGGGCTGACCAGGTCGCGCTCCATCCACAACAGTTCCCAATGGAAGAACACGTAGCGTTTCCACAACGTGCCGAAGGTGCGGCTCAGGCCTTTTTGCTTGATACGTTCGCGCAGCTTTTGAATGACGCTCATGATGCCCTCCGTGGCCGAAGCCCGGGTGTTGTGGATGTCGCTTTTGTGGGTATAGATCAAGCCTTGCCAGTTCATGTCAAAGCGCCAGCTTTGAATTTATTGCAAGTTATGTAACCGTTCAGAGTGCCGCGGCACCGCGTAGGAAATCCCTGTTCAAGTCGGCATAGGAAACCCGTGGAACGCCCGCCAGCCGCTGCTCTAGCACAAGGCTCAGAGACTCTCCGGGTTGCAAATAGGCATCACCGAAGTCCGCCCCGAGCTGGTTTGGATGGGCGACTATTTCCAGCACACCGTCGGTCGGCGCGAGCGCGTTGCGCAGGTCCACCGGTGTGCAGACGTAATCCGCCGTAACCCCGGCCAGACCTTGCAACCGACGGTTGAGCAAACCCTTGAACACGCGTTTGGGCAGGCTGAGGTTTTGCCCCAGGTTGCGCGCCAGGCGCACCGGCACCCCTTGATGGGCGGCGAAGCGCGCGACGATCTCGCCGATCGGCCAGATGTTGTGCACGTGCTGATGTGAATCGAGGTGGCTGGGACGCACCCCGTGATCGACGCAGCGCTGCCACTGCGCCTGCAATTCTTCCTGCACCGCCTCGCGATCTTCCCGGCTCAGCCACAGGCTGTGGCGAGGCAGGTTGAGGTCGAACACGCCGTGGCTGTCGCAGAAAGTGCGACGTTCGAGAATCGCCCGGCTCAAGGGGCGGCCGTAGGTCAGGTTGAAGTGCAGGCCGATCCGGCCTTCCAGCAGCGGCAGCCGGGCCAAGGCGCAGGCCGCTTCGAACGCCGGCATGTTGGCCATGGCGGTGGCGGAACTGATGACCCCGGCCTGGAATGCACCGAGAATCACCGCGTTTTCGTTCGGGCTCAGGCCGAAATCGTCAGCGTTGACTATGACTTGGCGAGGCATGTTCGCCCTCCTTGGTCGGGTTGATCACAGCTGTCGCAATGGCCGCCGCTTTGGCCGCCGCACGCTTCGCCCGCCATTGTTGCAGCGCAGGCTTGAGCCGGTGCCAGACGCGCAGCCCCAGCCCGAGCAACAGACCGCTCGGGCGCCACGAATAGAAGCTCCAGCGCCAGTGTTCCAGTTGCCCGGTCATGCGTTCGTGCAGTTGATGGCTGGAGTTTTCCAGGCTGACCCGCGAGGCATCGATCCAGCGCCAATTGTCGTCCAGCCCCCAGCGTATCCATTCCTCCAGCAACACCCGGCCGCTGCCCAGATCGGCGTATTGCGGCAGGAAGGCGAGGTTGTAGTCGTAGAGCCGGCCCTGTTCGAACAGGCCGAGCCGATAGCTGATGCAACGTCCGTCCAACTCCAGCATCACCACGCGGACCCGATCCGAAGCGGCGAGGGCGGTGAAGGCGTTTTCCATGCAGCGGCGGCTGCGCTCGCTGGCAAAGATTCCGACGCCTTCGTCGCCTTTCCAACTGACCGCTTCGACTTCGCTGATGGCCTGCAGCAACGGGCCCATGCTGGTCGCGTCAGGAATGATCCGCCGGACTTCGGCGCCGCACGCGGCAATCCGTTTGCGCGCCCGGCGCAGCTTATAGCGCGGGTCGCCGGAGACTTCCTGGCGATCGGCGTCGCTGATCAGGTGCACCGGCACCCGGCAGCTCAAGCGACGTTCGCCGGTGGAGCTGTGGGCCATCCATTCGGTGAGCAGGCTTTCGTCGCCGACCGGGTCGGCGATTTCGTTGAGTTGCAACAGGGCGTGGGGCACTCGCTGGCGAATCAGGCGCAAGGCCTGGCGCATGTCTTCGACGTTCAGCCGAGATAACAACGCCAGACGATCGGCCAGCGGATAACCCAGGTGGTGCACCACCCGAAACGGCAAACCGAAAAACCGTTCATGGCTCGCCACCAGCGGCAGGCACAAGCGCAATTCGTCCGCTTCCCAGCCCAGCAATACATGCAGCCGCTCGTGCGCGTCGAGCGCCTGCTCTGCCGCACGCAGCCAGTCGAGGCTGTTGAACGGCGTGTGATCCGTCACCCGCAGGCGCAGCGCTTCATGAGCCGCCGCCGGGAAGTCAGGTGCGCACAACGAGGTGCGCCATTCGAATTGCGCCATAGGCTCAGGTCGCCGTTGCTGTGACAGGTGGACGGGAAGGTTTGCGCAGCGCGTCCAGACGCGATCCGCTGTAGCGGGTTTCGCGATAGAAGCGCCAGCGACCGAACAACTCATACACATTCATGATCCGGCCCTGTTCGATATAGCCCATGCGCAGGTGCAGTTTGAGCGCCGGAATGTTGTGGAACTCGCAGACGTCCACAACCTTTTCGCAGCCCTGGGCGGCCATGGCTTTCCACAGTTGCAGTTGCAGGTCCACCGACAGTTCGGTGCCCCAATACGAGCGGGCCAGTTCGCCGCCGAACTCGAAGAATTCACCGGGTTTCACCGGGAACAGGCAGCCGTAATAGTGGCGGTCGAAATAGTCCCGGGCGGTGCCCCAGATGAAGGCCACCGCATGGCCCTGATCGTCCAGATGCATGTGCCCGGTGTGATGTTCCCGGGCCAGTTCAGCCATGGTGCCGACGCGGTCGCCGAAGTGGCGGGCGAAGGCGCTGACGTTGTCCGGGGTGATTTTCACCACCCGCAGCGGCGGGTAGGGCTTGAGGCTGTGGGGCGGCACCGGACTGACCAGATCGCGCTCCATCCACAGCAGTTCCTGATGAGAAAAGACGTAGTGCTTCCACACCTTGGCCATGGTGGCCCGCAGGCCTTTGCGTTTGATGTGATCGCTGACTTTTTGCAGAACATTCATGGTCGTTGCTCCTGATGGCGAGTCATCGCGCGGCCAGGGGCCAGCGCGGCCGGACATCAACAGGGCGGTCATGAGGCGCTCCAGCTCAGGGCAAACAGGGTCTGCCCGGGCAGCTCGAAGCGCACGCGACCGTCCTGACAGCGAAAAGGTGCGTCGCGACTGCGGTTGTCGGCGCCGAAATAACGCAGCGCGCCGTTGTTCAACGGGCATTTCGCACCCGCCAGATCGACACGCTGCAAACGCGTGCCTTTGTTCACGCCGAGCAGTCCGCGCTGATCGTCGCTAGACATCGCCAGCACATCGACCTCGAACGCGTCGTTCTCCAGCCACAGCACGTTGTGCAGCCAGTGCTGCTGAATGAACTGCTGGGCCAGGCCCACCGGTTTCAATTCGAAGCGGTCCTCGTCCAGCACCCGCAACATGCCTTTGGGGTATTGCGGCTCATCGGCGGCCTGGAACCAGTTGAGCATGGTCAGCAAACCGTCCTGAGAGGCGTTGATCACCACCGAGGCCCACCACAGCGAGGTGAAATGGGTTTCCTGATCGTAGGGGCTCAGGCTTGAGCCGCTGGACAGATTGGTCTGGTCCAGCAACAAGGCCTTGCGCGGCTGACCCTTGGCGTCGAGGCCGACCAGATCCGCCGCCCGGCGCACGCTGTCGCGGTAGACGCGGGTGGCGAGCAGGTCGCGAATCATCCACTCGTGCCAGGCCAGCGCATCGACCTGATCGGCGGACTCACTCAGCAGGCGCCGCGCCCAGTCGATGCCACGCTTGTTCGCCGCGTTGTCAGCGAACGGCCCGTTGACCAATCGCGAACTGGCCGGCATCGCAATACGCACACCGGCCTGGGCATTGGCCGGATCGCTGCGCACTTGCCGGGCCATGCTGGTGAAGATCGAACGGTATTGCTCGTAACTCGAATAATTCAGGTTGGGCTCGTCGGCGAACCCGATGTAGTGGGTGCCTTTACCGCCCAGCGCACGGGTGCCGGCGAGCCAGGCGTCGAGGCCGCTGTTGCTTTGCACGTCGGCGCGCAGATCGGCCTGACGTTGGCTGCCGGCGAGCAAGGTGATGTCCTGACGAATGCCGAAACGATCCTGATAGACCTGGCGAAACGCATCTTCGAAGTGCGGATTTTTCGCCGTCACGTCGACAAAACTGTAGTAACTGGCGGCTGTCGGTTTCAGCGCATCGAGCAGCGGATGACTGGCCGGCGGCGGCATCACGTAGGGCAGGGCGATGCCCAGATCCGGGGTGCGGCCGAGGACTTTGTCGTGCAGGGTCAGGCGCGTCTGGCCGTCGTCTTCGCGCAGCGGTTTGAGCTGTTGCGGGGTCTGTGCAAACAGATTGGCCGTGCCATCGAGCCAGAACGCCGCTTTGCCACTGCCTTGCAGACGCAGGCGCCAGACCTGTTCGCGTTCGCTGACCGGCAACGCCACCTGATCAAACTGCCAATAGGCGCGATAGGGTTTGAGTGCCAACGACAGCTGTTGTCCATCGCCGATTCGCTGCGCTTGCAGGCCGCTGACACCGCCGTGGAACTTGCCCGCCAATATCGCGTGCTCACCCGCAGCGACCTTGAAATACAGTTCATCGCCGTTACGGGTTTGCGCACTGAAATGCACCTTGGCCGGGGCGAACAGCGCCACGGTGTTTTCGTCGTGTTCGACCCGGTATATGCGGAAGCTGTAGCCGGGGATTTCCAGCTGATGACTCGCGGCGCCCGGCGCCAATGGCCAGCTCTGACTGCCACGGGTTTCGCTGGCTTTTATGAAGCGGTCGCCCTGCAATTGGCCCCGGCCGTCGAGCAGGTAAATGTGCTCTTCGTTGGCCTGCGCCTGCCACGCCGGCGCCCAGCGCACGGTTACCGTATCGGGGCGATCGGCTTGCAGGTACAGGCTGCCGTCGCGAATGTCGCCCCAGCGCATCGACGCCGCGAAGGCGTCCAGCGACAGGCCGAGACCGAACAGCAGGGCCAGGCCTTTCATGCCGATTTCCGCTGTAAAAAGCGACGCTGCAACATCAGCCACATCGGCGTGAGGTCGTTGGGCAGAATGATCAGGGTTTGCCAGAACGCCACGCCGCTCAACCGGCAGTACAACACCAGCATCGCCACGGTCACCGCCAGATAGGCAATCGACGAAGCCGCTGCCGCGCCGACGATGCCGTAGGCCGGAATCAGCAAAAGATTCAGCGCAAGGTTGAGCAGTGCGCCGATCCCCATCATCAACGACACCGTGCCGGGGCGATTCTTGCCGATCAGGTCCAGGCGCAGGATGCTTGCGTAACACAGGCCCAGCAGTCCCGGCAGCAACGCCAGCAGCGCCGGATACGCCGGTTGGTAGGCGACGCCGAACAGGGTGACGATCAGCCATTCGCCGATCACGGCCATGGTCAGGCAGGCACCGAGCATCACCGTAGCGGTCAGGCGCAGGGCCAGCGGGGTGACCTTGTCCATGCCTTCGTCCTGTTGCAGCAGGCGTTTCATCAGCGGCGTGGTTACCGCTTCCGGGACGATCAGCAGCAACTCGGCGGCGGCGCTGGCCATCGCGTAATGCCCGAGGGCGGTGCTGCCGAGCAGGGCGCCGATGAACAGGTAATCGGAACGCAGGATCACCTGCTGGAACAGCAGATCGGGATGGCTGCGCGCACTGAAGCGCAGCAGTTCGTTCTGGCTGGCGCGGTCCCATTGCAGCTGCAACGGCTGCGCGCGTTTGAGCCACAGCCAGCCGACCAGTACCACCAGACTGATGCCGGCCAGCCAACTGATCAGCGCCGCTTCAAGCGCCGCTTCTTTCCACATCCAGAACAGGGCGAGAAACAGCAGCAGCGGCGTCAACGATTCCACCAGGCGCAAGGCATTGAACGCGACCACCCCGCCGGACGCATTGTGCAAGGTCAGCAAGCCGCTTTTGAGTACGGTCAACGGCACCGCCAACAGCAACAGCCACGCCAGCAGACCGAGTTGCATGGTCACGTCCAGTTCGCTGCCGAACTCGCGCACCAGCGCCACCACCAGCAAGGTCAACAAACCCGCGAGCAAGCAACCGAACACCAGCACCTGAGCCAGCAGCAACCCCATCGGCCGTTGCTTGGCCGCCTGATAACCGACCGCCGAATTAAGACCGCCGCTGGTGGCCGCGCTGATCAGATCGGGCAGGGTGCTGAGCAGGGCGAACAGGCCCCGTTCGCTGGGGCCGAGGATCCGCGCCAGCAGCACATTCCTCAGCAGACGCAGGCCGATCATCGCCAGTTTGGTGCCCATGCTCAGCGCCAGGTGCTTGAGGTAATTGCCTCGACTCATGGCCGCGCCCCGCGATAGATCCGCCACGACAGCAGTTCCGGATTGCGCGCGGTGCGCTGGCTGACGCCGAAGCGCGGCAGGTTCAGCGGATCACTGTTGCCACGATAAATGCCGCTGCCGGTGCCGAGCGCGAACGGGTAATCGTGACTGGCAATCTGTTCGCGAACCCGTGCGTCGTTGTCACCGTTGGGGTAGCAATACACCGGCAATGGCCGGTTGCAGCCATTGAGCAGGGCATCGCGGCTGCGACTGATTTCTTCGCCCAGGCGCACATCGTCAAGGCCGGTGAGGATGGCGTGACTGGCGCCGTGGGGGCCGAAACGCACCAGGCCTGAAGACTCCATCAAACGCACCTGATGCCAGTCCAGCGCCTGGGGTTGCGACTCTTGCGGGCACTGGTCGGTCAGGTGTTCGAGCATCATCGGGTCAAGTGCCTTAAGCCCTTGCAGGTAATGCAACAGAGTCAGACTGCGCCGATCCACGTCGATGTCGTCCAGCAGTACTGGCAACGGCTGGCCGATCGATCGCAGGCATTCGATCAGGTGCGTGCGGGCTTTTTCGCCATGGCTGCCCCACAGGGTTTCGCCGATGCTTTCCCACCAGAAACGCTGTCGGCTGCCGATGAAATCGGTGGAGAGAAAAATGCTCGCCGGCACCTGATGTTTCTGTAGCAGCGCGAAGGCGTTGGCGGCGTTGTCGCGCCAGCCGTCGTCGAAGGTCAGCGCCACTTGCGGACGCTCGGTGCGCAAGGCGTTGGGCTGCAGGATCTCCATCAGCGGCACGCAATCGAAATGCCTGCGCAGCCACACCAGCAAATGTTCGAAGGCCTTGGGCCCGACGCACAGTTCGTTGCGGTGCGGCAGGTCGGCGGCGCGGTCGTTGGACAGCACCCGGTGCAACATCAGGATCACGCCGGCGCCGTGCAACTGGTTTCGTCCCACGGACGAGTTGAGATAGAGCCAGCCGCTGGTGCGTTTAATCAGTTGTTTGATCGCCATGGCGCTGTCCCTCTCAACGGTTTTGGTCAGGGTTCCACTGGGCGTAACGCTGGCCGCGCAGGAACTGCCACAGGCCGATACTCATGCCCGCCAGTGTCACCAGCAGGAATGCCGCAAGGCGAAACGGTTTGGGCAAGCGGTGTTGCGAATCCAGCAGGCCGGCAATCGCGATGGCGTAGCCGACCAGTTGCGCGATCAGGCAGAGGCGATAGAAACCGTGCTCTTCCCACAGCCATAAATTGCTCAGCAGCAGAGGCAGCAACAGGATCGGGGCCAGGCGGCGGATCAACTTGTGGCTGATCAACGCAATCGAATACAGCCCATGCTTGAACGGATTGAGCAGTTCACTGCGTTGCGCCAGGCTTTGCAGGCCACCGACGGTGACCCGCTGGCGACGGCGAAACTGCTTGTCGGCTTCATCCACGCCGTGGTCGATCACTTGCGCTTCGGGCACGTAGACGATGCGTTTGAATTGCACCGGCGCGCAGGTGCTGATGAAGAAATCGTCGTTGACCTCCGCCGGTACGTTCTCGAACAGTTCGCGGCGCAGGGCGAGCAGGGCGCCGTCGGCGGAGACCATGCAACCGGTGCGATTCTCGACCCGGCGCAACCAGCCCTCGTAATGCCGGTACAGGCTGTCACCGACGCTCAAGCCGCCACCGGTAACCGGGATCACCATGTGCCCGGCGCAAGCGCCGACTTGCGGATCGCTCAGGGGCGCCAGCAGGTAGCCGAGGGTTTCCCGCGACCATTGGTTGTCGGCGTCGGTGAACACCAGAATGTCGCCCGTGGCCAGCGCTGTACCGGCATTCAGCGTGGCAGCCTTGCCCTGGCGGGGCAGGTCGAGCACGGTGATTCGCGGGTCGACGACTTTGTGCGCGCAGGCCACGGTGTCGTCGGTGGATCCGTCGCTGGCCAGAATGATTTGCAGGGAGGCGGGCTGATAGTCCTGCGACAGCAGCGAGCGCAGCTTGTGTTCGATGTGCCGGGCCTCGTTGTGGGCGGCGATGACGATGCTGATGTTCAGCGGCGGTGCCGGGCTGTGGCGCCACGCCGGGAACAGCGGAGCGAGCAGCGTCAGCAGCAGTGGATAGCCGACATAGGCGTACACCGGCAGCAGCAGGCACATCCAGAAAATGAATTCAGCCACGGGCAGGCCTCCTGGCGTTCCAATGACACAGACTGAGAATGAACGCGGCGCCCGCCAGGTGCAGGCGCATCCAGTGCAGACCCCACAGTTGCAGGGTGAAACCGAGGTCATGTTGCCGGTGGCTCTGGCGCACGCTGAGTACCAGCCCCGGAAGCAGCGTCAGCATCACCATGACCGCGGCGTGATGGGGGAAACCGTCGAGCAGGGCGGATATCGCCAGAAAATCGAGAATCCAGACCAGGATCGACAGCATCGGAAACCGCAGCAGGCGCAGGCTGAAACCGTGGGTACGGAGCAATTGCAGATGACTGCCCTGACGCCACAGTTCCTTGCCCATCCATTCGCGCCAGTTCATTTCATAGCCCCAGTGCAGCGCGACGTTTTCATTGATCGACAGCAGCCGCGCGCCGTGTTCGTGCAGGCGCAGGGTGAATTCCTTGTCTTCGCCGGTGCGCAGGTTTTCATTGAAACCGCCGACCTTGTCGAACCAGCGCCGGCGCAGCAGCAGGTTGGCACTGGGCAGCCAGTCGACGACATGGCTGGTGTGCGTGGTCGGGCGCAAGGTACGGCGCTGCCACGCGGTGGCGTACCACGGCGCGGCGGCGGGCGTGTGCAGATCGAGACCGAAGACGTCGGCCTGGCCGCTGGCTTCGATGTCGAACAACGGCCGCAGCCAGTCTTCCGGCATCTCGATATCGGCGTCGATGAACGCCAGCCATTCCCCGGTGGCAATGGCCGTGCCGCGATTGCGCAACGCGCCGATCAGCAGTCCCGGCATTACCAGCACCTGGGCGCCGAACTGCCGGGCGATCTGCGGGCCGTCGTCGCTGGAGCCGTTGTCGACCACGATCAGCTCGCATTCGACATCGGCGGCGTGGGCGGCTTTCTGCGCGGCCAGCAGGGTGCGACCAATGTGCCGCGCCTCGTTGAACATCGGGATGACAATACTGATCCGGCTCATGCTTTGGCCTCCGTCATCGGCGCCTGCTCGGCTTTCAGGCGCAGGACGCTGGTCAGCGCGAGCATGATCCACAGGTATTTCTGGTTCGGCGCGCTGAGGAACATCAGGAACAGCGTCAGCGACAGGAAACTCACCCCGAGGTGGGTCATCAGATCCGCCTGTTGCCAGTTGCGCCGCTGCATCCATTCCTTGCGTGCCCGCATCAGGTTGTACAGGCCCAGCGCGAGCATGCCGACGAACATCAGACCGGCGGGAACCCCCAGTTCACTGAAGATTTCCAGGTAGGTGTTGTGCGCCCGACGGTACAGATCGCCGATCTTGCGGTTCGCGGAAAACGCCTTGGCATAGCCGGTGGTGGCGTAGTGCAGGGGGAAGGTGCCGGGGCCGGAACCGAGCAGCGGGTTCTCGCGAATCATCTGGCTGCCGACCACGATATAAGAGGCGCGGCGGCCGAGGGATTCGTCGTTGTGGCCCTTGGCCCCGGCGCTCAATACGCTGAGCGACTGGATGCGCGCGATGTAACCGGCAGGCATCGCATAGATCGCCAGCGGAATCACGATCGCCGCGCCGAGCATGGCAAAGCCCAGGTGACGCGGACGAATGCGCGTCAGTTGTGCGCGGTAGTGCCAGCAACCGATCACCAGACTCAAGGCCAGCACCACCAGCCCGGAGCGCGATTCGGTCTTGGTCATGCCGCCGAGCAGCAGCAGGCAGCAACCGCCCCAGAACAGCCGATGCAGCAAGTTCGGGCTGCGGATCACCAGCAGCAGCCCCAATGGAATGGCAAACGCAATCAGCAGGGCGAAGGCGTTGGGGTCTTCGAGCAGGCCGGCGGCGCGGCCCTGATCCTGGAATTTGGTGGAGAACATGGCCATGGCGCAGGTCGTGCTGACGGCCAGGGTCACCAGCCGGGCGAACAGGTCAAGGTTCAGCTCGCGGCCGATCAGCAGGGTGATGACAAACAGGATCAGGCCGACGCTGATTTCCCGCAGGTGGCCCAGCGACATGCCCATGTCATCGGTGTCGAGCAGGCTCAGAAAGTACAGGGTCATGAAGGCGATCAGAAAGCGCCAGATATTGCTGCGCAGACGATCCGAGGGAATCTGGTGCATCGCCAGTTGCAGCATCAGGATCACCGCCAGCGAAGCGCCGATCAGTTTGCTGCCGGACAGTGAGCTGTCCTTGAAGAAACCCTCGAACGGTACCAGGGCGGCAATGCCGAGCAGGCCCCAGGTCGGTTTGCGGTACAACACCGCGAACCCCACCAGACCGAGCACGGCGCCCGGCGCGAGATAGGGCCAGGGGCTGGCCAGCAGAGCGATGCAGACCAGGCCCAGCAGACTGACAATCGAGAGCGGGAAAATCATGCGCGTGCCTCCCGTGCCGTGCGGATGTACAGCTGCGACCAGTGTTCGGCCAGGGCCTTGAGGTCGTAGCGGTCCTGTTGCGTGCGTTTTGCGTTGTCGCGCAGTTGCCGTGCCAGGCCTGGCTCGGACAGCAACGTGTCGAGCTGGCGGGCGAGGGCGGCGCTGTCAGTGGGTGCGGCGAGCAAGCCGTTGTGGCGATTTTCCAGCACATCGGGAATTCCGCCGACGCCGAATGCCACCACCGGCACCCCGGCCTGCATCGCTTCCAGCAGAATCATCGGCGTGCCTTCGGTGCGCGAGCTGATGACCAGCGCATCGAGTTGCTGCCACCAATGCCGCATGTCGGTCTGATAACCCGGCAAGCGGATGCGCTGTTGCAACCCGGCGGCGTCGATTCGCGCCTGCAAGCCTTCGCGTTCCGGGCCGTCGCCGAGCATCACCGCATCGAGTTGCGGGTGTTGGTGACACAGCGGAATCAGCGCGTCGAGAAACAGATCCGGGCCTTTTTCACTGCTCAGACGCCCGACGTAACCGGCGAGCCAGCGTTGCCGGGGCGCTTCGGAAAGCAGCGCGGCGGCTGCCGGCAGACCGTTAGGAATCACCTGCAACTTCTCCGCGCGCACGCTGGCCTGACGGTGCAACTGCGCGATGCTTTCGGCGACGCACACCACCCGATCCACCGACGCCGTGCGGCACAGTTGCAGGCTCAGCCAGGTGTAGAACTTTTGCTTGCGGCTGCGCGGGGTGAAGCCGTGTTGAGTGATCACCAGTGGCAGGCGCAACAGCGTGGCGCCGACCCAGCCGAACAACAGGCCTTTGAAATTGTGAGTGTTGATCAACGGACGTTCACCGCGCCGCTGACGCAAGTGCCGCAGCAGGGCAGCGAGCCCTGCGCAGCCTTGTGCATCGACGCCGGCTTCGCGAAAGCGCGCGATCAGTTCCGGCGGCGCATCGAGGAACAGCACCTGGTGCTGCCCCGGCGTCGCCAGGCAATGATCGAGCAACATCCGCTCGGCCCCGTAAAACCCGCCGCTGCTGAGCAAATGCACGATCGGCAGGGCGGCGTTCGGGGTGGCGGGCGTGTTCAATTGCGCACCCAGTGCACGAAGCTTGGCACGGTCCAGTTCTTGTGCGGATTGCTCGGCTGCGCGTTCTGGTCGTTGATCACCAGCAGCACCGGCAGGCCCAGTTCGTGGCTGATTTGCGCCGGGTGTTTGAAGCGGTGGTCGAAGAACTCACGCACGTAGACCAGTGCAATCGCCAGCAACAGGCCGGTGAACAAACCGAACGGAATGATCAGCATCGGTTTGGGAAACGCTGCTTCGGTCGGCTCGAACGGCGGGCTCAACACCCGGGCGTTGGACAAGTCGTCGCTCAGCGAGCGGGTGGTGCTGCTTTCGGCAAAGCGCTGGGCGTAGGTCGAGAACGCGGCGTGCAGGGCATCGATTTCAGTGTCCATCTGCCGCAGCTTGCTCTGGGTCTGCTGCAACTCATGGATACGCGCCTTGAAGTCGGCGATGCGCGCGGTTTTCTGATCGATTACTTGCTGGACCACCGCCAGGTCGTTGGTGCGTTCCTGGATGCGGTTACTCACCACTTTGAGGAACTGCTGACGGGTGCGGGCAATCTGTTCGCGGGTCAGCAGCATCGGTTCGCTGCCGGGCTGGAACACCGCCAGATCGTTCATGTAGCGGCTGACCTGGGTGGTCAGTTGCTCGCCCATCTGTTTGATTTCCCGGTCCTCGAACGCCACGTTGTCGACGGTGGTGGTGAAGGTGTAGGGGAAGGTGTAGTCGTTGAGTTTGCTGTTGCTGGCGGCGGCCAGCGCGGTCTTCAGGTACTCGAGCCAGCGCTGGCTCTGCAGCAGGCGGTCGCGGTACAGGTTCAGCGCCTGCTCTTCGGTGTTGATCGCGTTGAGGCGGAAGGTGATTTCCTCCTTCGGATCCGACGCGCCAACGCTTTCCAGCAGCGCCTGACGATTGCCTTCCAGTCCATCGAGGCGCACCTGATACAGATGCTTCTTGGTTTCGTAGAAGGACTGCGGCAGATCGATCGATTGCAGCGCCTGACGGCTCACCAGGTAGTTTTGCAGCAGGGCAGAGACGAAGTTCGTGCCTTGATGCGGATCGGGGAAGCTGTAGACGATCGAGATCACGTTGGAGCCGGGCAGGGTCTCGATTTTCAGGCTGTCGATGGCTTGCTGGGTCAGCGCATCGAGCGCGGTGTCGCGCACCGGATCGGTTTCAAGCCCGAGGGTGTTGCGCACCGGGTTGATCACGTACTGGCGCAGCGGCGAGCTGATGTAGCGCTTGAACGGTTCGCCCACCAATTTGCTGAACAGGCCCGGCGACGGAGTGTATTCGCCCTTGTCGCGCAGCTCGCTGATGGTCTGACGGATCAGCGCCGGCGAGCGCAGGATATTGCTCTCGGTTTCCATGTCCGCCAGCGACGGCGGGATGAAGGTGGCGTTGTCCACGGTCAGCGACGTGGTGGCGTCGCCCTGTGAAAGTTTTTTCGACTGCACGATCACTTGAGCGGTGATATCGAAGCTCTGTTTGAGCAGCAGCGGCAGCACCAGGGCGATCACTGCAAAGATCAGGAAGACGCGCTTCACCAGTTGCTTGTTGGCGAAGAAGATCCTGAAGAACTCATGCAGGTAGTTTTCCTTTGGATTCATGGTCGGTCACCTGAGAGTCAGTTGTTGTTGCTGTCTTTGTTGTCGACGCGGTAGCCGAAGCTGAAGCCCACGCCCTGGAACAGCACCACGTCGGCCAGTTGCCGGGCGAGTTCGCCGGCGCTGGCCAGTTTGGTTTTCGGCACGTACAGCATGTCGTCCGGTTGCAGGTAGGCGATTTGCGGCGCCTCGCCCGACAACGCTTTCTCGACGTCATAACGCACGGCCTGCACCTGATTGCCGTTGCGCCGCATGATCACCACCGAATCGAGCCGCGCCTTGACGTTGGTGCCGCGCGCCAGGGTCAGCGCCTCAAGCACCGACACTGGCCGGCGGATCGGGTAGGAGCCCGGCTGACCGACTTCGCCCAGCACGTAGATCTCGTTGCCGGCGGTGGACTTGAGCAGCACGTCCACGGTCATCCGGCCCGGCAGTTGCGCGTACTTCTTGTTGAGGAAGGTTTCGAGCTGGTTGACGGTCATGCCTTGCAGCGGCACCGCGCCGATTTCCGGGAAGCTCGCGTAACCGTCGGTGCCGACGGTGATCTCGCGGCTCATGCCGGTGGCCGGGTGGTTGAGGGCGTTTTTCAGATTCTGCTCGTTGGTCAGCGGGCTGATGATCTGCACCGTCAACTGATTGCGGTTGGGCTGGAACAGCTGTTTGCGTTGGTAGGCGCGCTGGATTTCCTGGCGCGCTTCGTCGCTGGTCAGCCCGGCGATTTTCACCGAAGTGTTGGCGCCCGGCAGTTCGATGGTGCCGTCCGGCAGCACCAACTGGTTGCCGTTGAGCTGACTGGCGGCGGTGAAGTTCAGGCCAATCTGGTCACCCGACTGCACGCGGTAGGCGTCCGAGCCGCTGGTGCTGATGTGGAAGATCACGTCCAGGACGTCTTGCGGGCGCAGGGTCTGTTCGACCTTGGGCATGTCGGTCGCCTGGGCGTTGGCCGGGGTGGCGGTGAGAATATTCACCGGCATGTTCTGGGTTTCGGAAGTGCTTGAGCAACCTGCAAGCGGCAGCATCAGCAGAACCAGTATCTTGGCGTTCATGGCGTCATCCCTCGCGGTTGCTTACAGGTTTTTGTACAGCCATTTGGGCATGTAGTACTTGCGCCGGTTGAACACGCTGCCGACCACTTTCGCCCCGGCCTGGGTCAACCGCTGCACCGCCGCTTGCGCGACTTCCCAGCGGGTGTCTTCGGCCCGTACCACGAACACCACGCCGTCGACCTGGGTGCTGATGACCAGCGTGTCGGCAGCCGAATACACCGCGTCGCCGTCGATCACCACAAAGCGGTACTGGCTGCCCAGTTGATCGAGCAACGGGCTCAGGCGCTCGGCGGTCAGGTGTTCCATGGTGCGGATCGGCCGGCCGTTGGGCAGCACGTGGAACGGCAGGCTCGACACCTGCACCACGCAGTCCTGCAACAGCGGCGGATTGTCCGGATTGAACAGCAGGTCGCGCAGGCCGCGCTCCTTGCTCAGGTTCAGTTGCTGGGTCAGGTTGCTCGCCGACTGGCTGGCGTCGACGTACAGCACCTGGCCGCTGCTCATTTGCGCCAGTTGACTGGCCAGCGCCAGCGCGCTGGTGGTGGTGCCGGCGCCGGGGTTGGCGGCGGTCAGGAACAGGATCCGCAGATCCAGGTCCAGCACGGTCGAAGTCAGGTTCGACTCGCTGGGGCTGGCAATGCTCAGGCTTTTGTTGGTTGAACCGTCCATTAGCTTGCTCCGTGGCCGCTGAATACTTTGAAGGGGGTTTTCAACAGAATCTTCAGATCAAGCAAAAGGCTCTGCTCGGCGATATAGCTGAGGTCCAACTCAACGCGCTGGTCGAAGTCGATGTTGCTGCGTCCGGAGATCTGCCACAGGCCGGTCATGCCGGGGTAGATCGCCAGACGAGCGAGGTGACTGTCCTTGTAGCGGTAGGCGTTGAACGAGGTCGGGCGAGGGCCGACCAGGCGCATGTCGCCGGTCACTACATTGATCAGGTTGGGCAATTCATCGAGGCTGGTACGCCGCAGGAAACCGCCGATCCCGGTGATGCGCGGGTCCTTGTCGATCTTGAAATCGATGGCGTCGGCACCGTGCTTGTTCAGATGGCGCAGCGACTCCTTGAGCTCTTCGGCGTTGGCGACCATGGTCCGGAACTTGTACATGCCGAACTTGCGGCCGCGGTAGCCGGTGCGTTTCTGCACGAACATCACCGGGCCTTTGCTGGTGAACTTGATGGCCAGCGCCAGACCGATCAGCAGCGGCGAAATCAGCAGCAGAATCATCAGTGCGCCGAGGCAGGCCACCACCCGGTTGGTGCGCGACAGTTGCCACGGCCGGCCACCTTCGCGACCGGTCACCCAGCCCTGGCCCTGACGATGGATCGCCGCGTCGAGGCGCATTCGCTGTTCCGGATCCATGCGTTTGTCACGCACCAGATGTTGGATCGGTACACCTTTTTCATGTCCAGTCATGGAGTCCTCCGCTGATGGTCAGCCGCGTGCGGCGCGTGGGCGATAGGCAGTGGGGTAGTAATCGCGGAACCAGGCGATGAACCGCCCCAGTCCCTCATCCAGCTCGATCCGGGGCTGAAACCCGGTGGCCTGGGCCAGATCGCCGGCCTCGGCGCAGGTGTTGAGCACGTCGCCCGGTTGCAGCGGCAGCAGCTCGACCACGGCTTTCTGGCCGAGGTGCTTTTCCAGCAGGGCGAGGTAGGTCTTCAGCTCGACCGGGTGCTGGCCGCCGATGTTGAACAGGCGCCACGGGGCCATGCTGCTGGCCGGGTCGGGCTGTTCGCGGTTCCACTCGGGATTGGCCCGGGGGGCGCGCTCAATCAGGCGTGCGATGCTTTCGATGATGTCGTCGATGTAGGTGAAATCACGCTGATGCTCGCCGTAGTTGAACAGCTTCAGCGGCGAGCCTTCACTGATTGCCCTGGCGAACTGGATCGGCGACATGTCCGGCCGGCCCCAGGGCCCGTACACCGTGAAAAACCGCAGCCCGGTGCAGGCGATGCCGAACAGGTGGCTGTAACTGTGGGCCATCAATTCATTGGCTTTCTTGGTCGCGGCGTACAGCGACAGCGGGTGATTGACGCCGTCCTGTACCGAGTAAGGCGTGTGCTGGTTGGCGCCGTACACCGAACTGGACGAAGCGTAGATCAGGTGCTCGACCGGGTGCCGGCGGCAGCACTCCAGGATGTTCAGGAAACCGTCGAGGTTGCTGTCCAGATAGGCCCGTGGATTTTCCAGCGAATAACGCACCCCGGCCTGCGCCGCGAGGTGGACCACGACTTGCGGCCGTTCGCTTGCGAACAACGCTTGCAGAGCCGACGCGTCCGCCAGATCGATCATGGCGAGCTGAAAGTCGCCGATCTGCTCGCGCACCCAATCCACCCGATCATGCTTGAGCTGCGGATCGTAGTAGCCGTTGAAGTTGTCCAGGCCGATCACCTGATGGCCGTCGCGCACCAGCCGCAGTACGCAATGAGCACCAATGAACCCGGCCGCACCGGTGACGAGGATTTTCATGGCCGCAACCCGTCAGGCGCGATGTGGCGCAGACCGATGCCGCTGTAGTGCAGGCCGGCGGCTGCGACTTGTTCCGGGTTGTAGAGGTTGCGCCCATCGATGATGACTTTCGAGCGCAGCTTGCTGGCCAGCAGCTCGAAATCCACCACGCGGAAATTCTTCCACTCGGTGCAGATCACCAGTGCGTCGGCGTCTTCCAGGGTGTCGTCGCGGGTGGCGCACAGGTGCAGGTCATTGCGGTAACCATAAATGCGCCGGCATTCGGACATTGCTTCCGGATCGTAGGCCTGCACGCTGGCGCCTTCGGCCCACAGCGCATCCATCAGATAACGGCTGGGGGCTTCGCGCATGTCATCGGTGTTCGGCTTGAACGCCAAACCCCAGATCGCGATCGACTTGCCGGCCAGGCCTTGAGGGAATTGCGCCTTGAGCTTGCTGAACAGGATGTGCCGCTGGCTGTCGTTGACGTCGGTGACGCTGCGCAGCAGTTTGAGCGGCATGCCGTTGTGTTCGGCGGTGTGCAGCAGGGCGCGCAGGTCCTTGGGAAAGCACGAACCGCCAAAACCGCAGCCGGGGTAGATGAAGTGATAGCCGATGCGCGGGTCGGAACCGATGCCCTTGCGCACCGCTTCGATATCGGCGCCGAGCAGTTCGGTGAGGTTGGCCAGCTCGTTCATGAAGCTGATGCGGGTGGCGAGCATCGCGTTGGCCGCGTACTTGGTCAGCTCGGCGCTGCGGTTGTCCATGAACATCAGTTTTTCGTGGTTACGGCAGAACGGCGCGTACAGCTCGCTCATTTGCTCGCGGGCCAGGTCGTCGCGGGTGCCGACGATGATCCGGTCCGGACGCATGCAGTCGGCGAGGGCGCTGCCTTCCTTGAGAAATTCGGGGTTGGACACCACTCGCACCGCCAGAGCGCTTTTGCCGCGCCGTTGCAGTTCTTCTTCAGCGGTGTGCAGCACCTGATCCGCCGTGCCGACCGGCACCGTGGATTTGATGATCAGCGTGCGATCGTCCTCCATGAAGCTTGCGATCTGTCGTGCCACGTTGAGCACATGGCTGAGGTCGGCGGAACCGTCTTCATCGGCTGGCGTGCCCACGGCGATGAAGATCAGTCCGGCATGTTCCACCGCATCGCTGGCCTGGGTGCTGAATAACAAACGCCCGGCCTTGATGTTTTCTTCCAAAGTTGCCGAGAGACCCGGTTCGCTAATAGGCGGTACTGCCTGTTGCAGTTGTTTAATTTTGTTCGGGTCAATATCGACGCACAATACGCGATGTCCGACATCGGCAAGTGCGGCTGCTTGTATCAGGCCAACATAGCCCGTACCAAATACGCTCACGTCCATATTGGCGTGCCTCGTAAGACGGTGATGGAAGATCGAAATTGAACTGTCAAAAGGGGTATAGCGCAGCGTGGGAAAAGCGTGTCAGCAAAATGACATGTTGCAGGTGTATAACACCCCCAAATTTGGGGGCGAATGGCCATCAAGTGCTTGCTGTAGATGGATTTGTCCCGTCCTTGACATGTTTTTCACAATTCGAAGAAAACGATAAACGGTCGTAGGCCGCGAAATTCAAGGGTTTTAACGACTTGGGTGTGTCAGATTTGAGTCAACAGTTTTTTGACGCTTTTTGATTATGTCCGACATTTCTTGCGCTTTGATGGCCCGGTGCTAGTGTCAGATTTTGACCGACAATCCCTTGACAATGCTTCGTCGGACGCGCCCGGAATTGCCATGTTTCGATATCTGAAAGAACTGCTTTTAATTATTTATCTGCTGCTTTATTTCGAATATTACCTTGACCGCTTAAATGCGATGGGTATGGGGTTGGCAGTACTTCTTTTTGGCGCGATGTTTTTGACGCTAACGTTTTCGTTATTACTAACGGCCTATATACGTCAGACTTTCATTCGGCATTTGTTCGCATTGACAATGTTTGTTTCGGCGGTGTTCTTCGATGTGTATACGAGGGTGACCGCCGATTACCTGACCTACAGCAGTTTCGTTTCGCTGGTGTACTCCGGCGGCTTCATCCAGGAAGCGGCGTATCAGTACCGGGGGGCGATCATCCACGGGCTGCTCAACGGGTTGTTGCTGTTGTTCGGGATCGGCCTCAAGCCACGGCACGCGATTGCGGTACCCAATGCCCTGCGGATCGCTGCGCCGGTGTGCGGTGTGTTGCTGCTCAGCGCCGTGTTGTTCGTGCGGGCCGGCGAGGGCGCGCGCGGATTGCCGATCATGTATACGCCGCTGGCCTATCTGAACCTGTTCGGCTACGAAGCGCTGCACAACACCGTCGGCCCGCGTGAGCCGGTGACCCTGGCACGCAATGGCCCGGCGGTCGGTCATGACATCGTGCTGATCATCGACGAAAGCATTTCCGGCAATTACCTGGACATCAATGCGCCGTTCGGTGTGCACAGCAACCTCAAGCAGGCCCGTCCGGGCGTCGAAATCTTTAATTACGGTTACGCGGCGTCCATCGCCAATTGCAGCGCCGACACCAACATCACCTTGCGCTACGGCGGCACCCGCGCCGACTACATGCGCATCAACAGCACACTGCCGTCGATCTGGCAGTACGCCAAAAAGGCCGGTATGCGCACGGTCTACATCGACGCGCAGCGCACCGGCGGCAACCTGCAGAATCTGATGAACGACGCCGAGAAAAAGGACATCGACGAATTCGTGCAATTTGACCAGACCAGCGTGCGCGACCGCGACATGGCCGCCGCGGCCAAGCTGATCGAACTGCTCAACGACGACAAGCCGGAGCTGGTGCTGATCAACAAGGTCGGCGCGCATTTCCCGGTGCACGACAAATACCCCGACGCCTTTATGGCCTACCGCCCGACCTTGCCTCGCGGGCAGTTCACGGAAGTCGCCGATACCGGCGAACGCACCGGTTTCAACGGCCAGCCGGATGACTGGGTGCTGTATCGCAACGCCTACAAGAACACCGTGCTGTGGAATGTCGGCGAGTTCTTCTCGCGGGTATTTGCCCAGGCCAATCTGCACAACGCGCTGCTGATCTATACCTCCGACCACGGCCAGGATTTGCACGAGCGTGGGAATCCGGGACTCAACACCCACTGCGGCGGCGATCCGGTGGAAGAAGAAGGGCTGGTGCCACTGGTGGTGATCCAGGGCGATCAGTTACAGACGCTCGACTGGTCGGCGCAACTGGCGGCGAACAAGAACCGTTCCAGTCACTACAACATCTTCCCGACCCTGCTGCAGTTGATGGGCTACGACCTGCCGGGAATCGAAGCGGTGTACGGCAAACCGCTGAGCGTGGCGACGGCGGATGAATTCACCTTCAACTACCGCTTCAACGCGCGGCTGGGGGCCAAGCCCGAGTGGAAACACATCGACCTGAGCAGCATCGTGACGCCGGGTGAGGCGCCGACGAGTGTGGCGGTGGGTCAGTGATTTATGGGTTGTCCAGGCTGGCCTCATCGCGAGCAAGCTCGCTCCCACATTTGGAATGCAGTTTCCTGTGGAAGCGAGCTTGCTCGCGATGAGGGCGGATCAGACAAAGCAGAGTTCAGATCCATTCCTTGTATCCGCTATCCTTGGCCGACACGGATCGATCGGATGGCGGCATGCTCCAGGTTCAAAACGTCTTCAAAAGCTACCTCACCCCGCAAGGCCCGTTGCCGGTGCTGCAAGGCATCGACCTGACGCTCAAGCCCGGCAGCAGCCTGGCGCTGATGGGTGAGTCGGGCAGCGGCAAGAGCACGCTGCTGCACCTGATCGCCGGGCTCGACAAGGTCGACAGCGGCAGCATCAGCAGCGGCGAGCACCGTCTGGACCGGATGAACGAGGCGCAACTGGCCAACTGGCGGCGCACCGAAATCGGTCTGGTGTTCCAGCAGTTCAACCTGATCGGCAGTCTGCGGATCGAGGACAACCTGGCGTTTCAGGCGCGGCTCGCCGGTCGGCATGACCCGCGCTGGCAGCATCATCTGGTGCAACGCCTGGGGCTGGGCGAATTGCTCAAGCGCTATCCCGAACAACTCTCCGGCGGCCAGCAACAGCGGGTCGCGCTCGGTCGGGCACTGGCCGCACAACCGAAACTGCTACTGGCCGACGAGCCCACCGGCAGCCTCGACGAAAACACCAGCGATGAAGTGCTGCGGCTGTTGCTGGAATTACTCGACGACACACCGACCACGCTGCTGATGGTCACCCACAGTCAGCGCGTGGCAGCGCGGCTGGCGGAGCGGGTGGTGTTGTCCAGCGGTCGATTGACGTGAAGGTTTTCCGCCACGCGTTGATGGCGCTGCTCAGTCACTGGCGGCGCCATCCGGTGCAGTTTTTCAGCGTGCTGACCGGGTTGTGGCTGGCCACCAGCCTGTTGACCGGAGTCGAAGCGCTCAACAGTCAGGCGCGGGACAGTTACGCGAGGGCCAGCCAGTTGATCGGCGGCGAACCCCAGGCCAGCCTCAGCACGCCGAACGGCGCGACCTTCCCGCAACAATGGTTCATTGACCTTCGGCGTCAGGGCTGGCCGGTGTCGCCGGTGCTGCAAGGTCGCTTGACGCTCAAGAATCACGAAAACCAGCGTCTGCAATTGATGGGCATCGAGCCCGTGTCCTTGCCCGGTGACAGCGCGGTGGCCGGGCAGGCGATGCCGATCGAGCGGATTGTCGAGTTCTTCAGCCCGCCGGGCAGCACCTGGATTTCTCCCGAGACCTTGCGGGCGCTGAACCTCGCCGACGGCGCGACGCCAACCACTGAATCCGGGCAGACGTTGCCGCCGCTGCGAGCGCAAACCGACATGGCCCCCGGCGTGCTGTTGGTGGACATCGGCGTCGCTCAGCGCGTGCTCGAACAACCCGATCAACTGTCGCGTCTGCTGCTGCCGAAGGATTTTCACGCCGAGGTGCCGGCCGCGTTCAACAGCCAGTTACAGCTCAAGAGCAGTGGCGAGGAAAACAATCTGGCGCGACTGACCGAGAGCTTCCACCTCAACCTCGACGCCCTCGGATTTCTCTCGTTCATTGTCGGTTTGTTCATTGTTCACGCGGCTATCGGTCTGGCGCTGGAACAGCGCCGGGGATTGCTGCGCACCTTGAGAGCCTGCGGTGTCAGCGCGCGGATGCTGATCGCTTGCCTGATCGTCGAGCTCGGCGCGTTGGCGTTGATCGGCGGGTTGTTCGGCGTGGTCAGCGGTTACTGGCTGGCGAGCGTGCTGTTGCCGGACGTCGCGGCCAGCCTGCGCGGTCTCTACGGCGCGGAAGTGGCGGGGCAGTTGCGTCTGAGTCCATGGTGGTGGTTCAGCGGCATCGGTTTGAGCCTGCTCGGCGCGTTGCTGGCCGGGGCCAACAGTTTGCTGCGGGCGGCGCGTCTGCCGTTGCTGGCGGTGGCGGATCCGCAGGCCTGGCATCAACAACATGCGCGCTGGTTGCGACGTCAGGGCTGGGTGGCCGGCGTATGTGCGGCGATTGCGTTGGCCGCGCTGGTGTGGGGCAACAGTCTCGCCAGCGGTTTTGTGTTGATGGCGGGATTGTTGCTCGGCGCCGCGCTGGCGCTGCCAGTGTTGCTCAGTGCGTTGCTCAACGGGTTGCTCGGGCGCAGCCGCTCGGTGCTCGGTCAGTGGTTTCTCGCCGATTGCCGCCAGCAATTGCCGGCGCTGAGTCTGGCGTTGATGGCGCTGCTGCTGGCAATGGCGGCGAACATCGGCGCCGGCAGCATGACCGCCGGTTTCCGCCAGACCTTCGACGATTGGCTCGAACAACGGCTCACCGCCGAGCTTTATCTGAACCCGAGCAACCCGGCTCAGGCGCGGGAGCTGTACACCTGGCTCAAACAGCAATCGAGCGTCACCGCGATCATGCCCAACTGGCAGGTCTCTGTGACGCTGCAAGGCTGGCCGGCGGACGTCTTCGGGATCATCGATCATCCGCACTATCGTCAGCACTGGCCGTTGCTCGAAGCGCGGGGCGATGACCCGTGGGCGGCGCTGGCCAAGGACGATGCAGTGATGCTCAGCGAACAACTGGCGCGTCGCTTGAAAGTGAGGCCGGGCGATCACCTGACGATTCCCACGCCGGGCGGGTCGTGGTCGCCACGCATCGTCGGCATCTACGCCGACTACGGCAACCCCAAGGGCCATGTGCTGGTCAACAGCAATCATCTTTTGCGCGGCTGGCCGCAACTGACGCCGAACCGTTTCAACCTGCGCATCGACCCGCCGAATATCCCGGCGCTGCTCAGTGCCTTGCAGGCGCGCTTTCAGCTTGATGACAGCCGCATCGTCGATCAGGCTCGGCTCAAAGGCTGGTCGGTGCAAGTCTTCGAACGCACCTTTGCCGCGACCGCCGCCTTGAATAGCCTGACGCTGGCCGTCGCTGGTGTGGCGCTGTTCATCAGCCTGCTGACCCAGAGCCAAAGCCGCCTCGGCCAGCTCGCGCCGTTGTGGGCCCTGGGCGTGACGCGACGCCAGTTGATGCTGCTCAACCTTGGGCAAACGTGGCTGCTGGCGCTGTTGACGCTGGTGCTGGCCTTGCCGTTGGGCATCGGTCTGGCGTGGTGTCTGGACGCGGTCATCAATGTGCAGGCCTTTGGCTGGCGTCTGCCGCTGCGGGTGTTTCCATTGCAGTTGCTGCAACTGATGGGGCTGGCGCTGCTGGCGACGTTGCTGGCCTCGGCGTGGCCGCTGTATTCGCTGTACCGCACGCAACCGGCGGACCTGTTGAGGACGTTTGCCCATGAGGACTAGGTTTGCGGTGGTGTTTCTGGCGGTTTTTCTGGCGTCGTTGCTCAGTGGTTGCGACAACCCCGCACCGGAACAGAAGGGCTTCGCCGGGATGGGCGCCCAGGCGCAGGCCTTCACGCCGGTGGTGCCGGGGCGAGTGTTCAGCTTTCCGGCGGATCACGGCGCCCATGACGGTTTCCGTATCGAATGGTGGTATGTGACGGCCAATCTCAAGGATGCGCAGGGCAACGATTTCGGCGTGCAGTGGACGTTGTTTCGCAGCGCTCTGAACGCCTCGCCGCAGCAGCCGGGCTGGGCCAACCAGACGATCTGGCTCGGGCATGCGGCGGTGACCTCAGCCAGCGTCCACCACGCTGCCGAGCGTTACGCCCGTGGCGGCGTCGGGCAGGCCGGGGTGCAGGCAGTGCCGTTCGAGGCGTGGATCGATGACTGGCGTTTCGTCAGTCAGGCAAGCGATCCGCTGGCCGACCTGCAACTCAGCGCTCGGGATAAAAACTTCAGCTACCAACTGCGCCTGACTTCCAGCCGTCCGCTGGTGCTGCAGGGTGACAAGGGTTTCAGCCAGAAATCCGAACAGGGGCAGGCGTCGTACTACTACAGCCAGCCGTTTTTCCAGGCCAGCGGTACCCTGCAGATCGACGGTCAGACCTACACCGTCAACGGCCCGGCCTGGCTTGATCGCGAGTGGAGCAGCCAGCCGCTGACCGCCAACCAGACCGGGTGGGACTGGTTCTCCCTGCATCTGGACAGCGGCGAACACGTCATGCTCTACCGCATGCGTCAGAAGGAAGGTGCGCCTTATCTCACCGGTACGTGGATTGCTGCCGATGGCCAGACTGAAACGCTGCAGGCCGGGCAGATCAAGCTGACCCCGCAGGACACTGCGAAGGTAGCCGGACGTTCGATGCCGGTGCGCTGGTCGATCGGCATTCCGGAAAAAGATCTGCAGATCACCCTCGATGCAATCAATCCCGATGCCTGGATGAACCTGCGCATTCCGTATTGGGAAGGGCCGGTGCGCCTGAGCGGCAACCGGGGCGGGCAGGGCTATCTGGAGATGACCGGGTACTGATTCCGCGCTCCGGGCCGGAGAAGAAATCGATTGGAACTCTCTCCAGAATGCCCCCTCTACCGAGGAACATGGCCGAGGATCCGATCCATGAGCGAGGAACTGAAACCGCCAGACCTGACGACCTGGCAGCAAATGTTTGACGATCAGACGTACTGGCAACAATCCCCGGATGCCCATTACTTTGATTTGCAGCGCATCGCTGACGATCTGTTGGGGCAGGGTGCGATCGATCTTGAGCAGTGGCAGCTGCTCAAAGCCAAGGCCGATGAACTGCACAAGGACTCGCCCGCCGTGAACGTTGCGCGGGAACTCGATAACCCCGAAGCCTGAGGAGGCCTGGCATGAATACTGTCCCTGATAGCGAGCACCCCGACGAACCTCGTCCGCCGGGTGAAACCGAACGCGACAATGTTGCACTGCGTCCCACCGATCCCAAACAGCGGCAGCGTTCCGGGAAAGGCACCGCCAGTGGCGAGTCCACGGCGCAGGACACCGCGCAGCGATCGCGGAACAAACCCTGATGCGCGTCTATGCTCAGTGGCACTCCAATCGCTGAATACGTTGGCGATGGGGGCTGCCATCCATCACAGGGAACGTACCGCTTATGAAGCTCCAAGCACTGACGCACGCCATTGCACTTGCCACTGTTTTTTCTGCTTCCACGGCGTTCGCTGCCGATACTCCGTTGTCGGCGACTGTCGAGAAGGATCAGGTCATAACCAGGGTGCTGGCAGTTGATGCGGCCAATCATCAGGTTGTCCTTGAAGGCGAAGAAGGTCGCCAGGTGCACATTCAGCTCAGCGACAAGGCGAAAAACCTGGGAAATCTGAAGGTGGGTGATCTGGTCAAGATCGAGGTTCAACATTCGATCGCCGCTTTCCTGGACACCGATGTGGATAAAGGTCTGCCTGGCTCCACTGAGCGCACAGGTGAACTGCGCAACGCCGTGGGCAGCAGCAATCCCGGTGGCGAGGCCTTCCGCCAGATTCAGGTGCAATTGAAAATCACCAAAATTGATTTGGCGACAAACCAGGTCACTCTGGAAAACCCGTCGGGCCAGTCCAAAACCCTCAACGTCGAAAAGCCTGAGATTCAGGCCAAACTGAAAAACCTGAAAGTGGGGCAGAGCGTCATCGTCACTTACACCGATGTATTAAAAGTGACCAGTCAGCATGAAAGTTGAGTATTGACTCTACAGCGTGACTGTTCTTGTACAAGTAATTGTATGAGAGCAGTCATATGAAGTGTTCGAGGCGGTGAATTCAGAAAGTTTGTCGGGAAATATCGATAAGCAATATTCTTTAACTTTTCAGTACATAAAATTCATCTTCAATTAGCACGACATATCCGCCAACTTCCATTAAAATCCCTCCCGTTCGCCCAGTGTCAGGGCTCTTTACCGGTGCATGGATTGCCAGGCCATCACACTGGGCGAACACCTCCTCGGAGTAGAGGCCAAAGAATTCAGATGCAAAAAGGGCGACTTTAAAGTCGCCCTTTTTAATTGCCTTACGATTTGGCAGGTCGCATGCCTCGTTGTAACTGAAGGCGCTTGAGCGTTTCCTGATACATGGTGGTGCGGCGGTGCTGTGTGCCGTATCCACCAATTGCGGCAACGGTGCCGGCCTGAATGTGATCCAGGTAGCGGAAGATGGTGCGCGGCGAGAGGCATTTGATGCCGTAGCCAAGGGTGCTTAAACGATCCTGCAGCGTGTATCCCGGGACCCGGTCGTCCATCGAAAAATGCAGCCCGTGAGCTTTGATCAACCGTGCATTCCACAAGGTGCAGAAGCTTTTCAGGTGAGTTTCCCGGTAGGGTTTCGGATCTCGGGAGGGCAACCCCAAGTGCTGTTTTGCCCGGCGGAAATAGTGTTTGAAGTAACGCGAAGACAAGCGCCAGGTGTCTCTAAAGACGCCGCGATCTAATTGCTCGACGCAACCGACCGCTGCTGTATCCAAAGATTGCATACATTCATTCATCATCATCGAAAAGACAGTGCTGTCAAAAACGAAAGTATCGGTATGCAGCGAAAACAGGTAATCGGTTTCAACTTTTGCAAGTGCCAGATCAAGTGCCTTGCCATGAGCAATATGCCCCGCTTCCTTGCCGGGGGAGGGGCGCTCGATCAAGTTGATCCAGTCCAGAGACCGCAAGTAGACCAGGCTTTCATCGGCGGAATCATTGTCCACCACCCACACCGGAATTTGATGCTCCTTGACGTATTGCTGGAGAAACTCCAGGCACATTCGGGTTATTTCCGGCGTCTTGTAATTGACCAATACAAGGCTGAAGGCGGGCAGTTGTTTTGAGGTGGAATCGATCGCACTCATGGTCCGGGCTCACTTCAAGGTGAAGGGTTCTGCTGACAGCAATCAGCACACAGAACCGTTGCTTTGTGGCCCGGATGGTAGGGACGCAACCTTAGTTCAAACTTAATTTTCGAGCGCTCGGTCCGGGTGACTTGTTACGGCTTGCGACGCAGGCGAGGCGCTTGGCGATCAGGCGCAGTTCCACGGTAAGATGCGCCGCCATTACAAGCTCAAGGAAGACAACGGCTCGCGCCGTTCGCCAGGGAAGAAACCACTTTCTCTCTACACCCAGGCTACGTCGAAGACATGGAACTCTCATTCGGCTAAGCCCGCATCGGCGGCGGCATCTGCCAACTCAGCAACCACATCCACTGGATGGCCATTCACTCAACCTTGATCGTCATCGAACGCGCCAACCACAGCTTCGACCCGGTCCTGGAAGACGGCCGCGTCCTGCCATTCGGCTCCGGCGCGGCGATCTTCTACAACTACATCGACCTGGTGCTGCACAACCCGACGGATCGCAGCTTTCAGCTGAAGTTGACGGTCGGGGAGACGTAGTTGGAGGGGGAGTTGTTGTGTGATCGGGAGCGGGTGTATCGGTATCACGTATTCGAGGTGGGGCATCGGTTTGTGCGGGAGGGGGAGCGGGTGTATCGGGAGAATGAAATTTGGCGGGAGGTGAGGGAGAAGGGGCAGGTGGGGGCTTTGGTGGAGAGGGAGAGGTTGTATGGGAATCGGGTGGTGGTTAAGTATGAGGTTTTGGAGGGGGTGATTGAGGGGGGATAGTGGTGATGTCGCTTTAGTCATTTGGTTTGCTTCATGTGTCGGAAGTGTTTGTCGATTCTAGCTTTCCAGGTTTTTTAATATGTTCTCTAGCGCGATTTTCAGCTCTGCCCAGTTTTTGGCTTTTTCACAATGAGTAGGATTTTGCCAGTCTTGATTGCGGATTAGAGAGATTACAAAGGAACCGTATGTGCTGAATTCTGGATGCCATCCGATATCGAGTATTTGGCCGCATGGGAAAGTCGCTTGAAAAAGGTCTTCCTTTAAGTTTTCTATTTCGAGAGAAGTGTCGATTGTTTTATCAAGCTGGGAAATGTCATCGAGAGTTATTTTGGCTCCGAGAGTGATGATTTTGCTTGTGTTCATTTAGTGATATCCAAGGGGTATTTGAGGGGGGGGTTGAGCACTACTCAGGTGTTGGTTGGGTAAAGGGTGATTTGAATGGCTGAAATCTCTATAAAGCTCGGAAAAATAAGATCTCTATTTTCGTTTTTTAGTGAGATGAGGATGATGGAGTTGCCGAGTTTTAGCGAGCTGCATCCATCTTTGCTAATAGAAATCAGCTCTGCTGTTATATAGGTTGTTTCTGCTTCGTGGCGAATTGATGGTGTGTTGCTCATTGATGTGGAGATGTTTTTACCCCAGTAAAAATCATCATCAATATTTATTTCGACGTCATAGGAACGGTTTTCTATTGCCTCTAGATTGAATAAGCTTGAAAGACCTTCTCCGTAAGGGGTGGAGAATTCAATAAGGGTCTTTTCTGTGTGGATTTTAACTATGCGCGATATTGTGATTTTCATGAGTTTATTAAGTAAAAGAAGTAAAAGGGGACGGATTTATTTTCTTTAACGAAAAATAAATCTGTCCCCTTTTGGTCTATTTTCGAAGTTTAAATGATAAGCGGCGTAGATTGCGATCCACTTTCGAAGTGACTCATCCTGTGAAGGTAGCTCTTGAGCAATTTCTGTATATGATTTTGCCTCAAAGCCCCACCAGATTTTCCTCGGGATTGTCTTCTGAATACTCATTTTTTATCCTTTAAACTTGTGTGAAAAGGGGAGGGATTTATTTTATTAAAAATAAATCTGTCCTCTTTGGATTGAATACACATATTTGGATAAGATGTTGGATGTGGATGTTTTTAATCTTCTTCATTCCATTTTGTATGGGTCTCAATCGCTATTTTCAGCCATGCGCTAAAGTCAGGATGTTCTCCGTGAAGCTCCCACCCCTCTGAAGCATATGCATGTATTATTAGCACTTTTGGATTGCCGGATAAATCATCGCCGTCAAAGCAAGCAATATCATCATTGGCGTTGAACTTTGCGAAAGGAACTAACGTGCGGTTGGGATACAGATTTTTTAGCGTGTTGTGCCAGTAGTTTATTTTTCCCTCTTGATATATTAGTAACCACCAAGGTTCAATGTCCGGTTCAGGTTCCGTAGTCGCGAATTTTATAAATGTACTAGGGAAGTTATAGTTTTTCAGGTGTTCAATGTTGAGAAGAATTTTCATTTTGTTTGTTCGAAAAGGGGATAAATTGTCCCTTTGATTCTGTTTTTTAGTTAAGACCATTCTATGGAAAGGTTGTCTGGCCAATCAGTGGGTACTATTGCTAATGTGCCGCTTGATGAACGCATTCTTGTGAGCCTGAAAAAATATTGGCTTGATTCCATCGTCCTCAATCTGTGGCCATCTACTATATTTCTAAAATAGCGGTACCTTGAAGTAATCCCTAAGGCAGCCCGCGCGGATTTAGGTCTAATGGCAAACTGTGCGGCCAGTTGTCATATCGATCGGAATGGCTCTAGACTCCGTCTTGCGAGTCAGCTACGGCTCGAAAGTCATCAGATTACGTCGTCATTGAATCTAAGCCGCCTCCGCTAAATCGAGCAACTCCTCCAGCCCGGATTCCTTTATTTCTTGCTCCATCTGATAACACACAAATAACAAATCTACATTAAGAAAGATACCAAGTCAGGAACTCAAAAAAACCGCTCCATTTTATCTGCACTGTGCCAGCCAAGAATTCATCTCGCTTAGCCAAGCTAAAATCTAAGACCTCACCACTATTTTTGTCGTACAGGTAGCATCCCTCGCCCTGAACATTTGTAAGGCAAATGAAATTTTCTGGAAGCTCCCACACCTCCTTAATAAAATCTGTACCGACCTCTATTTCGTTACTGGGGGCGGCGATGTCACATAGTTCCTCCTCTGAAGAACTGCTTTTGAAAAAAGTTATGGTGTAGTTTAGAAAAAACTCGGCCAGTTCACTGCTAGGATCGATTCCGAGGGCCGCCAGTTCTTTTAAGACGGAATTTTTATCTCTCCGGTGAATGTCACCAGGTTGTTTCTCAATGAGTTTTACTAATTCATTAGGGATCATTTCGAAGCCTCGGCTGCTCGGTCTTTCCAATATTGTGGAACTTCTTTCTTGAAAAGTTCCCTGTCTACAGGTTGCTCTGGGTGTTGGCTGTGCCCATAAGGATGCACCGCTTCTCGTCCTCTACCTTTCAAAGTGGTCAGGTGAGTTTTTCGACTCAACTCAAAAAGCGGGCCTTTTCCATTTTGCCTTGAGTGGTGTAACTGGAGCTGCTGAGGAACTCCGTCCTTCATGATGTACGGTGCACCACCATCTTTCGCTCTATCCAAGTTAGACACGCCTTTGTGTTCTAGACTCCAGTCAATGTCCTGTTGGAAGACTTTATATTCATTACCTGTTCCTTTTCCGCTCGCTTTCCATGTGGTTTCAGTCTTGAAAAACCTAGGATTTTTACCATGTTCAGGTCCCGGAACCTTCGGTGCACCCTCATCTACCGTAGCGGCAGTTTCAGGGGGCTTTAAAAGGGACTCTTGCCCATCTACCTCGGGAGGGGGGCAGTTGTTTAGCCCCAACGGATCCACCCACCCCGTAGGGTTAGGCACGTACTGGTAGCTGTTCAAGCCACCCGCAAGCTTGATCGGATCCGGCGTCAAAAAGCGCCCACTGCTCGGATTGTAGTAGCGGTGCCGGTTGTAATGTAACCCCGTCTCGGAATCGAAATACTGACCCTGGAAGCGCAACGGGTTGTCGATTTCACTGACATCCAGCGCCGCGAGGTTGCCGTAGGCGCGGTACTTCGCGGACCACATGACTTCACCACTGTAGTCAGTGAGTTCCTGCGGCGTGCCTAGATGATCGAGCTGGTAATAGAACGGCGTCGCCTTGCGCGGGCCTTCACCGTCGAGCATGGCCAGCGGGCGGAAGCTGCCGGGTTCGTAGATGTAGGTGCGATAACGGCTATCGCCGCTTTCGGCGATCAGGCGTTCGCCTTGCCACAGGAACTCAGTGGTGTGACCGTCGACATTTTTTTCGATTCGGCGACCGAAGGCGTCGTATTTGTAAGACGCGGTGCTGCCACCCGGCAGGCTGACGCCGATCAGTCGATGCTGGCAGTCGTAGCGATATTCGGTGACGAGTTTCTGTCCGGTGCCACGGCGTTCGCGGATCAGGTTGCCATAGGCGTCGTAGTCGTAGTGGCGGTCACCCTGCATCAGCAGGCGGTTGCCTTTGACGTTGGCGAGGTTGGCTGTGCCTTCGTTGTTCTGGCCGAGCAGGTTACCCGCTGGATCGTGGGCGAAGCTCTCCGGCGTAGCGCCACGAACGCTGATCAAGCGATCGAGCGGGTCGTAGTGGTAGCTGCGGCTGCCTTTGCGGCTGTCGTCGATGCCGGCGAGGTTGCCGTTGGCGTCGTAGTTATAGCGGCGCTGGAACAGGTTTTTTTCACGCTGGCTGACACTGTGCGCTTGCAGGCGACCTTGTTCGTCGTATTGGTATTGGCTGAGCAACAGGCCTTGCTGGCGCTGCTGTTCGCGACCGGCGCTGAATTGGTGGCTGGTCAGGCGTGAGCCGTTGAGGTCGATGCTGCTCAGACGTCCGCCGTACAAGTGGCGGTAGTCGAGTGTGCTGCCGTCGGGGAGCCGGCAGTGACTCAGTTGTCCGACGCTGTCATATTCGTAGCGCGTGGTGCCCCATCCCTGATGCTCGGTGATCAGGCGATCCTGCACGTCGTATTCGTAGGCAAGCGGCCAGTGTCCGTCGTCGACATTCACCAAACGGCCCAGGGCATCGTAGCTGTAGTGTATTTCTTCGCCATCGGCGAGGGTTTTCACCAGCAGTCGACCGGCAGCATCGCGCTGATACTCGGTAACCAGTTCGCTGCCGTCATCGCCGAATTCGGTTTTCTTCAGCAACTGGCCGTTGAGGTCGTATTCGTACGCGGTGCGGCGGCCGTCGAAACCGGTTTCCTGCTGGATCAGGCCGTTCGAGTAGTAGTCGAGTTTGTAATGCTCGCCACGTTCGTTTTCGATTTCAGTGAGCAGCAGACCCGCGTTGTCGTAGCGATAGAGTAACTGGCTGCCGTCCGGGTTGATGCGGCGGCTGACCAGATGCAGGTTGTCGGCGTATTCGTAGTAATGCCATTCGGGACAGATCTATTTTCTTTAACTGCCCTCTTCTGTGTTGCGATGTCTATATTCGACAATCGTTAATCTGTTGGAGTGGAAGGGCAATAGGCTTTGTTGATGTAATGATGTAGTTGAATTTTGTTTGTGGTTGTTGTGTTGATATATTATTAGCTCAGAGCTTTGGTTCGGGTGTTTTTCAGATGTTGGATAAATTGAGTTTTAGTTTCTGATGAATTTTATCTATTTGGGGAGTTGGTTTAATGAGTTGTAATTTTGATGATTTAAGTCGGTTTCTTAGCTATGTTTTACGCCACGAGCCAGAATATATTGGGCTTGAACTTGATGCTGAAGGATGGGGAGGTATTAAAGAATTAATATCGGGTAGCGCTGGAAAAGGTGTTTTCATAAACTTGGTGGAGGTTGAGAAAATTGTTTCTATGAATGATAAAAAACGTTTCGAAATTTCCAGCGATGGATTAAGGATTCGTGCTATACAAGGGCACTCGACCAAGTTGGTTAGTCGCAGGTATTCTGAGTTAGAACCTCCAGAATATTTGTATCATGGTACAGCAGAACGATTTCTGGAGAGTATTCGACATCGCGGTCTTGTTCCAGGTAGCAGGCATCACGTACACCTAACAAGCGACAGAGTTTTAGCGTCAGAGGTGGGGCGGCGATATGGCAAGGTTATCTTGCTGAAAATAAACTCTCAGTCTATGTATGGAAAGGGCTTTGTTTTTTTTAAGTCTGAAAATGAAGTTTGGTTAACCGATAGTGTACCCGCTGATTTTATAATTGAGGTTGATGAAGAGTAGTCGTGCTACTCTTCATCTTCCCAGGTTTTATGCGTTTCTGTTGCGGCAGCTAACCAGTCGCTAAAGGTTTTATAGCTGCCATGAAGCTCCCAGCCCACTGCGGCATAAGCGTGGATTATGAGTACCTGAGGATCTCCGGAATTATCGTTTCCATCAAAACAGGCGATATCATCGTTCGCATTAAATTTGGCAAACGGTATTAAGTCTCTCTGTGGGTAAAGGCTTTTTAGTGTGTGGTGCCAATAGTTGACATCTCCATCTTCAAAGACGATGAACCACCAAGGCTCAAGATCGACTTCAGGAACGGTGCTGATGGTTTTTATAAAGCTTTTTGGATATTGAAATTCACTTCTGTTTTGAATATGTAAAAAGTAATTCATTCTTTGCCGCTCAGTTTTGGAAGCTCGTGTGAGCCGTAAGGAGTTTCTTTGCCGAAGCGCTTTGGCGACTGCTTGCCGACTCTTAATTCGATCGCTTGTCCCCATGTGTCAGGTTTCTTTCCTTTTACGGCGAAACGCTGCTGTTCAGGCACAGTGACAGGGTCATTATAAGAACGTTCTCTAGCCTCCACTTTGATCCCTGCTTCACGTGCAGCCCGAACCCGAGTGTTGTCCATACTGGTTAGATGACCGTCTGGCATTCGTACAACGTCAATTGGATCACCTTGCCACCCTTTTTCTTTCATACTTGTGACCAAGTTTTCATAAGTATAATTATTGCCTGCTCTATCAATTTTATTGTATGAAACAGACGTTTGGGAAAATCTTACCTCGTTGGGGTCAATAGAGCGCACTTTGGGGCAGTGTGCCAATGTAGAACTCAATCCCAATGGATCCACCCACCCCATAGGATTAGGCACGTACTGGTAGCTATTCAACCCACCCGCAAGCTTGATCGGATCCGGCGTCAAAAACCGTCCAGTCCCCGGATTGTAGTAGCGATGCCGGTTGTAGTGTAGGCCCGTCTCAACATCGAAATACTGACCCTGGAATCGCAACGGATTGTCGATTTCGCTGACGTCCAGCGCAGCGAGGTTGCCGTAGGCGCGGTACTTCGCGGACCACATGATTTCGCCGCTGTAGTCGGTGAGTTCCTGTGGCGTGCCCAGGTGATCGAGCTGATAGTAGAACGGCGTTGCCTTGCGCGGGCCTTCACCGTCGAGCATGGCCAGCGGGCGGAAGCTGCCGGGTTCGTAGATGTAGGTGCGATAACGGTTATCGCCGCTTTCGGCGATCAGGCGTTCGCCTTGCCACAGGAACTCGGTGGTGTGGCCGTCGACAGTTTTTTCGATTCGGCGACCGAAGGCGTCGTATTTGTAAGACGCGGTGCTGCCACCCGGCAGGCTGACGCCGATCAGTCGGTGCTGGCAGTCGTAGCGATATTCAGTGACGAGTTTCTGGCCAGCGCCACGGCGTTCGCGAATCAGGTTGCCAAAGGCGTCGTAGTCGTAATGGCGATCACCCTGCATCAGCAGGCGGTTGCCTTTGACGTTTGCGAGATTTGCTGTGCCTTCATTGTTCTGGCCGAGCAGGTTACCGGCCGGATCATGAGCAAAGCTTTCCGGCGTAGCGCCACGAACGCTAATCAAGCGATCGAGCGGATCGTAGTGGAAGCTGCGGTTGCCTTTGCGGCTGTCGTCGATACCGGCGAGGTTGCCGTTTGCGTCGTAGTTGTAGCGGCGCTGGAACAGGTTTTTGTCGCGTTGGCTGACGCTGTGGGCCTGCAAGCGGCCTTGTTCGTCATATTGATACTGGCTGAGCAACAGGCCTTGCTGGCGTTGCTGTTCGCGACCACCGCTGAACTGGTGAGACGTCAGGCGCGAGCCATTGAGATCGATGCCGCTGAGCATACCGCCGGGTTGGTGGCGGTAGTCGAGTGTGCTGCCATCGGGCAGGCGGCAGTGCTTGAGCTGGCCGACGCTGTCGTACTCATAACGCAAGGTGCCCCAGCCCTGGTGTTCGGTGACGAGGCGGTCTTGCAGGTCGTATTCGTAGGCGAGCGGCCAGTGTCCGTCGTCGACGTTGACCAGGCGGCCGAGGGCGTCGTAGCTGTAGTGGATGTCTTCGCCATCGGGAAGAGTTTTCACCAGAAGCCTGCCAGCGGCATCGCGTTGGTATTCAGTCACCAACTCGCTGCCGTCTTCACCGAATTCGGTTTTCTTCAGCAATTGGCCATTGAGGTCGTATTCGTATGCAGTGCGACGACCGTCGAAGCCGGTTTCTTGCTGGATCAGGCCATTCGGGAAGTAGTCGAGGTTGTAGTGCTCGCCGCGCTCGTTTTCGATTTCGGTCAGCAGCAGGCGCGAGTTGTCGTAGCGGTAGCGCAGCTGGCTACCGTCAGGATTGATACGACGGCTGACAAGGTGCAGGTTGTCGGCATATTCGTAACGGGTGACGCGGCCGAGTTCGTCGCGTTCGGCAGTGACGTTGCCGTAGGCGTTGTAGGTGAACGCGCGCGTTGCGCCGCCCGGCAGGGTAATTTGTGCAAGGCGGTTGGCGGTATCCCATTGGTATTGGGTAATGGCCCCGGACTCTTCTTGCCGAGTAATCTGCCGCCCCAACGCGTCGTAGCGATATTTGCGTTGACCACCGTCGGGCAGGCGTTCTTCAAGCAATTGACCGAGGTTGTTCCAACCCAGTTGGTGGCTGCTGCCATCCGGGTGACGGATCTCCAGCAAACGTCCTTGACGGTCGTAGCTGTAGAACGTCGAATTTCCGTCCGGGTCGATTTGCTGGGTAACATCGCCCTGTCTGTTGCGTTGATACTTCCAGCTGGCTTTGCCGCGATGAACATCACTGACGAAACCGTTGCTGTACTCGTAGGTGATGGCCTCATCTTCAGGAGGGATGACGGCGATCATCAATCCATTGTCGTCGTACCGGTATTCGGTCACGGCGCCGAGAGGATCCTTTTCCGCGACCAATTGGCCTTTATCGTTATAGGCCTTGAGGTGCTCGGCACCATCCGGGTCGATCTTGCTGATCAGGCGCGCCTGGTCGTCGTGGGTGTAGACCTCTTCGCTGCCATCGGCGTTGGTAACGGTCACGCTGCCTTTGTCATCCCAGGCGTAGTGCGCGTCCATCTGCGAGAAGTTTGCCCAGTGGTGGATGCATCGAGCCAGTTTTCCTTCGTTCTCCCACTCCCAGAAGAAGCTCGCGCCGCCGGCCAGTTGCCGTTCCAGAATCACATGTTGATCGTTGTAGCGATAACGCTCGGCTTCCCCGGCAGCATTCTTCGCTTCAATCAACCGGTGCTGCGCGTCATAGCTATAGGTGATCAGCGTCTGGACAGTGCTCCAGGCATCCTCAAGATTGTCCGCTGGAAGAAACTGCTGATAGTCGACAGCCACAATATGTTTGCGGTCGTAGCGCAAAAGCAGCGAACGACCGGCGCCGTTGTCGAGGCGCTTTATACGGCCATGTATGTCCCGGGTAATGTGAAGGCGATTGCCATAGCTGTCGCTGATGGCGATCAGGGTGGCGCCTTTGCTGTTGAACCGGAAGTGGTAGAACGATGGGCGTTTGCCGGCTTGAGCCAGTACCAGTTCTGACGGGTCATCGCCGAGGAAAATGGCTGCACGCGAGAGGCTGTTGGTGATCGCCGGGCGCTGCTCGCTTGGAAGCGGGAACGGTGTGGAGCGGTTTTCGTGGTCGGTCCAGATGACTTCATCGCCCACGATTTCGATGCGGTGAGCAAGGGCGTGACTCCACCCGTACCCCAAGCCACAGTTGATTTCCACGGCGCTGGTTCTGTACAGGCGTGTCCATTCAAAGGGCAGCAAACCGTCTAGCTGACCATCTGTGAGCGTCAGCAATTCTTCACCGGTAACCATCGAGACCGGGCATCCGTTGGTGCATGTCGCTGAGGCCGGCTCGGCACTTTTTTCTGCGGGCGACTTTGCCTGCCTGGATACATCGTCTCCCGCTTTTCCTCTACCTAGGGTCGCGTTTCTCTTTCCATCAAACCTCAGTTCAGAAACACCATTTCTCACCTTCGCCGTAACCCCACGCGCCGCAACGGCAGTGTACTTGGCGACGTATTCCATGAAGCCCTTGATGATCTTGAATACTGACTCCACAAAACCAGTGACAGCCTTGATGATGATCTGCCCGTACTTTTTCAGGCGTGCGGCGAGATAGATTACGCCCGTACCCTCCGCAGCAATTGTCAGCACGATACCAATCACGATGTCGATGGCGATGCCGACGACTGCCGCAGTTGTCATCTTTGCTGATTCACCTGCCAGTTTCGTTGGTGGCAAACCTGCCAACCAGATCACGGCACTGCGTACCATCAGGAACAGTGCAGCTTCGTCGCTGGCCAGCAACATCGCTTTTTTCATGACGTCCGGGGATTGTTTAGCCAGATCAATCAGCTTCTGGGTACCCGCCCCCAAATCGTTGGCAAATTTTCCCGGATCCTGAAGGATGTCGAGAACCAGACTGATGCCATCCCACACCCCTTTGATAGCCTCCCAGCCGCCCTCAAGGATGCCGCTGCCAACAGCCATCGCCATGCCGGATGCAGATAGATTCGACCATTGCGGTTTGAAACCGGCCCATTCTTTGCGCAGGAAGCCTTCAAGGTCCGCCGTGATGCCTTTGTAGGAATTGAAAAGGGTGTCGATCTGGCCGGGCGTCACTTCGTTGTGAACACGGATTTTGTAAAATTTGCCGGGAATGCCACCTGTCCAACTTGCCTTGCCTTGGGCGTCAAGTTTGACCTTGCTGACTGCGCCACCTTCCACAGCAACGATTTCAACTTCGATATTGCCAAGTGGAATGTCATAAACCGATTCAAACTTGCTCTCGATCAGCAGCGGTCCCTTCAAAGGGCACCGGGCCACGTTCGACGTGAAGTCGCCGTCTGTCATGCTCACCGATTTGCTGGTGTTGCCGACCTTGATCACTCGCTCCATGCCCAGCAGGGAAGGCAGATCGGCGGCCCGACTGGCCTTGTCGGCAGCTCTCGCATACCAGGTTTTGGTTTGTTCCTGGTACAGCGTCAAGCTGTCCTTGAAGGTGTCAAGTTGCTTGTCAATGAAAGCAATGCGTTCCTTCGCGATCATCAGCCTTGCTCCATAATCAGGTGATCCAGCAGTTTTTCTTTGCGGTTTTCAGATGTGTCCGGCCGACGCACGAAACGGGTGATTTTCAATTTCAGATTGTTCTCGGGCCACGCGCTGTAGAGGTCCGGGCGTGCCTCTTCGAGCCATTGCATCAAGTTGCCGACCAGCGTCGTCCGGTCTTCCTCCGCCAACCGATCCAACAACCCC
>NZ_JBWXMQ010000022.1:0-88609 GCF_056626735.1 Pseudomonas sp. 1
GCTGACTGTTATCAAGGAGCGTGCCAAGATTTTCGAAGCCTTATAAACCAATGGGTTGGCGCAGAGAGACCGTGGTTTATGCGAAAAGAGGCGGGGATTCAGGCGAAAAGTGCGCAAGAAGTTGCGCAGTACTGCGCAACTTCTTGCGCACTTGGCTGGAGGCCACGTGGCACGTTGGTTTCAGCGATTTAGAAGGGTTTTTATTACGTACAACTGCGCAACTTCTTGCGCAGTATGGCTAATTGACACTGCGCCGGACTCGAGTCTCTAATTGCAAATTTGGCCTGATGCAAATGACCTACCCAAGTCAGTGACAGGAATTGGTAGTCAGGACGCGATTAGGGCTGCGAGAGCTTGCTGCCCAGCTTGAATTTAGCCACTTATCAGGGAGGAATCTTGTGCAACGATTTGATCGCAGTAGTGAACCGCCACCTCGTATGCTGCAGAGTAAGGAGTTCAATGAGCAAAGGCAGGTAATAGTCGATTACTTTCTCATGGATGAGAAGCGCAGAGCCCAGACGCGACTTCCAAGTCTGCACCAGAGGCTGAACCATGAATCCATGTATGGAGCCCTGAAAAGGCTGTTTCACGGTAAGTGTGCTTTTTGCGAGAGCTACACAAATACCGAACCTTACCTGTTTCGCCCCATAGGCAATGTTTTGCCAACGAAGCGTAGCTCGGAATCCCGTCTGTACTACCTATGGCTGAGTAGTGCTTGGGAGAACTGCTATTCAATTTGTCAGGCATGCACTCCTGAGCGTCCTGAATTTTTTCCAGTCAGAGGTAGGCGCGCTTCGTTGCCTTCCGCCACCCAGCTTCAAAGGTACGTGGAGGAAGGTATTGGTTTATGGCGGGATCATCCTCCTAAAGAACAAAATATTCTACTCGATCCTTGTAAGGATAACTTCATCCCTCATTTTACTGTTGATCTGGACGGCTATCTATTTCCACACTCAGATCGCGCACAACAAACAATTCAACATTTCAACCTCAATCGTGACGACCTGTACGAATTACGTGGTCAGCGTATGCAGGAATACTTCGAGGAACTCGTTGAGAGGATATTGCGCGGGAGACAGGTACAAACTCAAAGAACTGATCTGTTCAATTTCGCCAAGCTAGAGTTCGGTGGGTTGTGGTATCTGATGTGCCGCCAAATCGTATTTTTTTTTACCGAAGGCAAACCTCAACGGTGGTCACTGTCGTTGAGCGGAATGGAGCAGACGTATCGGAAGCTTGTTAAAAGCTTGAAACCTGACTTTGACCGGGATGCTCTGGAGTCGTGGGTCAACGATTCGTTGCGTGACTTGTTCACTGAAGACTCTCACATGATGCGCGGTTTAAGCGAATCCCCCCCCACTTTAACCAGCATATCCCTGAGTAACTTCAAAGGGATCGAACAGCTTGATCTGGTCATACCTGCACCGAAGGCGGCTGTAGGCGAGTTAACTCATCAGCTACAACCAGCCTTGTTAATCTTGGGGGAGAACGCTGCAGGAAAAAGCTCCATCCTCGAAGCCATCGCTCTAGCTTTATCGACTGATGAGGCACGAGCCGAGTTGAAATTAGATGTATCGTCTCTACCCCTTGACCCTCAGCTACTAGGTGAGCGCTCTGCGCCTCGTCGTGAAAAGGCTACGGTCAACCTTAAATTCGATGACGGCTCTACACGGTGTCTTAACATCGCAGATGGAAGGTTTTCGATAGAGGTTGGTCCAGAAGTGCCTCCTGTTTTTGCTTATGGTGCATTTCGGCAGTACCAGAAACGACCAAAACGCTACAGTCATGGCAAATCAATCCTGAATCTATTCCATTCGGACAAGCTTCTTTCCAACCCTGAAAAGTGGCTGCTGAGTTTAAGTGAGGATGATTTCGACAACGTGGTGGGTGCGTTGCGCGTCATCCTTTCGATCGAGGGAGAGTTTGAGGTCATTGAGCGCGATTACGAAAACCAACGTTGCCTGATCGTGACTGCTGCATCCGGCCATCATGCACTTAATCGTACGCCCTTGAGTCTCGCGTCCTCGGGCTATCGATCAATATTGGCGATGGTCTGCGATATTATTCAAGGTTTAAGGAGCTCACAGATTCATACTTTCTTCGAGAGTCTGGAGACGGCGAGGGCGGTTGTATTAATCGACGAAGTAGAGGCTCATCTGCATCCTCGATGGAAGATTCAAATCATGAGCGCCTTACGCAGTGCTTTGCCAAAGGTCACTTTTATCGCGACAACTCACGATCCATTGTGTCTACGGGGAATGGAGGATGGAGAGGTAATCGTGATGCATCGGGTTGCTAGCCAGAATGGTGCGGATAGCGAATTGCCGGTGATGGTTGAACAGGTGGTGCGGCTGCCTGAGGTCAGTCAATTAACGATCGAGCAATTGCTAACCTCTGACTTTTTCGGGCTAGCGTCGACCGACCAGCCTGGCACTGAGCGTGAGTTGGCGATGTTCGCTGACCTGCTGACAGCTCGAGCATCCGGCCAAGCCCTAACGGAGGATCAACAATTGGCATGGGCGCGCTTCGAGCAAGATATTAGTGACGCTTTGCCCGTGGGCACCACTGAAGTACAGCGGTTGGTACAAGAGGCGGTAATGGAGTATCTGAAAAACCGCCGGCAAATGACCTCGGAAAATCTGGGTAAGTTGCGGGATCAGGCCCGTCGGGACATCGTCACAATTCTTGAGGACATCTGAATCATGCGTGCCGTCGTTCGCAACACAGTCCGCAAGCCTGACGCTATGACGGGAGCCGACTGCCCAGCTTCGCGCGAACTGAACAAATTCAGGCAGCACTTCCGCGCGCCTGGGGACAACGTCCCGACATTTGCCGTGTACAAGTCCGACAGCGTCAAGAAGCAGCTAGATGAGCTGTTCCATGGGAAGTGCGCTTACTGTGAGAGCTTCTATGCATCGACAGCGCCGGTAGACGTTGAGCACTACAGGCCGAAGGGAGCAGTTCATGAGGATGAGGCGCACCCCGGGTACTGGTGGCTTGGAATGGATTGGGAAAACCTTCTGCCGAGTTGTATTGATTGCAATCGTAAGCGCAAGCAGAGCGTACCCAGGTTATCGGCCAAGCTATTGACTCTACACGAGGGGCGACGAGGTTTTAGCCACGGTATGTTGGTGTCTAGCGGAAAGAAGGATAGTTTTCCAGTTCTGGGCACACGTGCTATGACTGAGGCCTCCTCAATCCTCGACGAATACCCCCTGTTACTTGATCCGTGTAGAGACGATCCCAGCGAACACCTCAGCTTTCACATTGATCGATCCAATCTTATAAGTCTTATCGTCCCCAAGCCTCACGCAGGGATAGATCTACCAGTGATGGGGGGCAATGGGGCAGATGCAGCCATTCAAGCTGTCATTGATGAAGCGCTTGAGCTCGGGCTAAGTCTCAGAGGTGTCGTATCAATCCATGTGTATGGACTCAACCGTCTCGGTCTGGTGCAAGAGCGGACGCGGTTATTGCGGCAGTTGGAGTTCCTTGAGGCGCTAGCTTTGGATATAGGTGTTATGGCTCAGGAGCTCAAGCCTGACCCCGCAGAACCGAAGACTACTGATGTGCGTGACGAAGGCATTGTTCGCCGTCTGAATTTGCTTCAGGAACAGGTTTTGCGTGAGATGAAGCGGATGGCAAGACCTCAAGAACCTTATTCAACCATGGTGCAAGCCTGGATTGAGGGTTTCAAAATGCGCTTGCTGAGCTGAAGGTGAAGTATTCAGCGTTGGCCAACTCTTGAAATACCTTTCTGAAAGATGCGTCTAGTAGCAAGAAAGGCCAGTGCTTAGACTGCCAGACTTTTAGGAGAGGCAAATGCACGGAATGCATAAATCAAAACTGGCCACACTACTGCTCATCCCGCTGATTGGCGCATGCTCATCGCCTCATATGCTACAGCCTGCTGTTCAATCTGGGCGATTTGCTCAAACGGCCGCGGTCGTGATCGACAACTGTTCGGTGGGATGTCCAACAGGGGGCGACCAAACCACGCTCTATCGCCAGGCCTACACTCTGAACAACAACGGCTCGACCAAGTTCGCTAACTGGGTGGCCTACAAAATCACGAAGGAGACACCAGCGAGCGGACGTCCGCGTAACTGGAAGACGGATCCCGACGTGACTGCTGGGGAGACGCTCAATCCTGTTGACTACAACGGTGCCAGCGTTGCCCTAAAGATCGACCGCGGACATCAGGCCAACCTTGCTTCTATGGGAGGCGTCTCTGATTGGCAGTCGCTCAACTACCTGACAAACATCACGCCTCAGAAGGCGGATCTCAATCAAGGTGCGTGGGCTCGACTGGAAGATCAGGAGCGGAGCCTCAGCAAGATGGCAGGTGTGGATGCGGTGTATGTGGCCACAGGCCCGCTTTACGAAAAAAATATTGGCACGCTACCTGGTACCAATAAGATTCATACGATCCCGAGTGGCTATTGGAAAGTCATCTTTACCGGTAGCACTCCTGCCGGCGGTCAGTTTGCTGCGTTCATCATGGAGCAGAGCACGCCGCGCGTAGCTAATTTTTGCGACTTCCAGGTTACGGTGGCAGAGATTGAAGAGCGATCTGGGCTGACATTTTGGAGTGGGTTGCCGCAAGACGTTCAAGCAGAGCTGAAGGCGAAGAGGGGGCAATTGGCTTCGACGATAGGCTGTACTGTTCAGGCAGAACCCCAAACTCGAGAGAGCTAAAAAGTCAGAGCATGCTGAAGCCGTCATAAAGATAGGCCCGCTCTGCGTCCTGCGGGTCAACCACTAGCATTACGCTGGCCAAGTACGTTTTCGCGGTTATGGCCAGGTCCTGGGTGGACTGACCCTTCTCCACTAGCGTCAGTGTGATTCGGGCCGTTGTGACTCACTTTTACCGAGTCTTTGCTAGCGGGTTAGAACCCTTTTGGCAGAACCAGCAACAGCATCTTGATGAATGGTTTAGGGGGCGTACCCGGGCGCAAGCACCAAATTAGGAACTCCGTATAATGCTTCTCGATTACGCAGCCAGAGCTGGTACTCGCGCGCTGAGCCAGAGTGATCGTGCGAGCAGTCAACACCCCACTGTCTGAGAGCGTAGCCTGCGACGGCAGCGCGAACCTTTACGAGCATGACGCCGTCTTGGTTGAAGGGGTAGTCGCATAGTACAGGCTCTTTTCGTTCAAGCTCGGGGTGAGGGACCAGCTCAAGCACGACGCGACGAGACCAGTGGTCATCCTCATTGGCACATTCGGCCTCGCGGGCCGGTCCAGCGTCTTGTACCGATCCCACCCGGGTTATCACAAAATCCCTGAACTCCGAGCTTTCCCGATCGTATGCCCTCGCGTGCCATCGTCGGCCATCGCTGTGCAGGCCGAACGGCGCGATAACCCTGGTGCTGCATCGGGTGAGTGACTCGTACGTGATCTCGATGGCGCGCTGCTGCCTGATTGCGCGGCAGACAGCCGCCAAGATGAAAATTTTGGGTTGTGCTAAGGATTCGCTGATGGTGCATGGGATCCCCGTCGACCAGCTCAGATGCTCCTCATCTCCAAACCCCTGACTCAGCCAAGTTGTGATACGGGAAATCGAGTAGGTGAAGATAGGGTTAAAGCCTTCGCTTGGGCGGTACACCTTTTCTCGCTGGTCGAGAAAGAGATTTTCAGGAGCCAGTTCGCGGTATAGCGATAGATCCCTAGTTGCTGCAGCCGTCTGGATGTCGAAGCGACTAACAACATCCCGCCGTGAAACTGCGCCGCAGAACCATGCCTGTTGCTCAATGAACGCCAGTCTGTCCCGTTGCTTCTGTGGGATGCCTTCAATAGGGGATGGGGTGGACACTGTATATAACCTCAGCTTGTCATTGCCTGATGCAGTAATATATCGTTTTGATTCAATGTCAGGATCAAAAAGATTCGATAGCCGGTTTGCTTGTTTCGACTATCGCGTCCGCGCTGACTCTTGTCCACCTTTCTGCGCGTGGAGGCCCTGTGGCCAAACTTCTCCGGGTTATCCTGATCGACTCGCTTTGTCGAGGCGAGATCGTCGAGGTGAAAACCGACGACAACACCTGCCTGACAGGCACTAACGGCATCGGCAAGTCGACCTTTTTGAAGCTGCTCCCTCTGTTTTACGGCGCCCCTGCTGGTCGAATGGTTCGTAAGGGCACCAATACCGCAAGTTTCGCCGATCACTATCTGCCTCATGCGTCGAGCTACATCGTCTTCGAGTATGAGAACCACGAGGGTGCTCTGCGCTCGGCCATCCTGCATCGGGCTTCTAACGGTTACGCCTACCGTTTGGCGGCTACCAGCTGGAAGCCCAGTCTGCTTTATGTGAATCAAGATTCAGGTGAGCTGGTTCTGCCTGGCAAGGTTGGTAGCCGCATTCAAGGTATGGGCATCGACTGCACACCTGAGTTGAGCTGGAACCATTACAGCAAGATCATCCAGTACAACACCGGCTCGGCAGACATGGATGGCATCACCGATGCATCCGTGAAAAAGATGATCAACCTTTTCCGGCGCATGTATTCGCTCGCACCTTTGAGGCGCAACTTCGCCGGCATCGACAGCCTGATGTTCTCTCTGCTGGAGTCCAAAGGCACCTTTGACTCCATGGAGTCTGCGGTCGGAGAGATTATCCGGCAGGAGACTATGCGCAGCGAGATCGACCTTTCAGGTATTGATGCCCAGTCTTTCCTGAGCGCGATCAGCAACCGGGCGAGTTACCTGGTGATGGATCGTGAGGTCAAACCCAAGATTCTTGGTTTGGCGACTTTGCGTAGTCGATTGGTGGCTTGCGACCAGCAGTTGGGTCGCCTGAAGACGGTCGCCGTGACGCGGCAGCTTTCCGTCAAGCAGGAGCAGGAGGCTGTTGCAGCAACTATGGATGCGCAGCGTAAAGAGGAGCTTGCTGCACAGGATGCTTCTCGTGGCGAGCAGCGCCAGCTTGATTGCCGCCTAGGTGATGCCCGGGCAGCATCTGCTGAGCAATTGCGCCTACTGAAGACACTGGAAGACCAGAAAGCCGGCTATGACAAGGCCGGCATGCCATCATTGCTTGCTAAGATCGACAGCCTTCCCTCGATGCAGGAAGACTTGGCGGCCAAACGAGAGCAACTGGCACTGTTGACAAGCAAAAGTGAGGGGATCGTTTCTCGTTTTTCTGCCATGGAGCGCGCCGCCTTCGACTCGCTGTCTTCGCGTCGCGAAAATCGTCGTACCGAGGCCCTTGGGCGTCTCTCCGAGTTTGATGCGCAACTGCGGCTGCACAATGAGGCCTCGGAAGAAGCGCTGGGACAGGCCCACAAAGCACACACCGAGGACCTTGCTCAGTATGAGCGAGCCCGCAGCGAACTAGCGGCACTCGCCGCTTCTTCGGCGGCAGAAGTGGCCTTTTTGTCTCGACAGAAACATCTGCCAGAAATTGCTGAGCAGATTGATGCGGAGCAAACCGCTCTCGCTCAACTCTATGAGTTGCAGGAGCAAACGCGAAAGGATCTGGACCGGCTCGACAGAGAGGTTGCTGAACTCATCATTGAACAGCAGGGCCTTGCCGCAGAGATGTCAGGCCTTGCCCGAGGGCGCGATGACCTGCGGGCAGCAGTTAAATTGCTCACCGCTCGCTTGAATGCATCTGACGATACCCTGCTGTCGTTCCTTCGCGGCAGCATGCCTGATTGGGAGACCACGGTTGGGCTCGTCATCGATCCTCGACTGTTGATGCGTGAAGACCTGTCACCGTCGTTTTCGGCTCCGTGTGCGGGGCTCTTTGGCTTGCAGCTTAATCTTGAGCGCCTTGATCCTGTTGACGTGCTCAATCTGGAAGAGCTGGAATCGCAGATTGCGCGGCTGAATTTGCGCATCGATGAAAGCAATGATGCTGAGGAGGCTCTCAGCCATCGATCAGCAGCTGCTCAGGTTCGCCGTAATACGCTACGCGAGGAGCGAGTCCCTCTCGACTCCCGTACAGCAAGCATTGAAGCGGATACTTCAGCCAGAAAACAGCGTCTGGAGTCGCTTCGTGATGAGGGTGCAGAGCTGCTTTCCATTGCTCGCGCCAAGGCACAGGACTCAGCCGAAAAGGCCGCGACCGCTCACTCGGAAAAGATCGCTGAGATCGAAAGCTTGAAGGCTGCTTTCGGGCGGCACAAGTTGGAACTGAAGAGCATCGCCGATCTGGCCCGGCAGGACATTGCTGCTCAGCGAAGCTCTGTTGAGGAAGCTCTCGTCACTGCCCTGGCTGATCTTGAGCGTGCCCATCGTGAAGAGATCGAGCGTATTAAGGCTGATGAATATTCAGCCCTGCAGGGCGCAGGCGTTGATGTGGGCGCAGTTCGACGGTTGGAATCCACGGTCAACGGCCTTGATCAGTCGGTTCGACAACTGGTCGAGCAGTTACCCCGTATTCAAGATTACAGAGCTTGGCTTGAAACGGCTTGGCCTCACATGGCTGCCCGTGAGGCGGCCTACGCAGAGGCAGAACAGGTGGTCAGCCGTCTTGAGCGCAATCTGCAGGCAATGCGCACAGCATACGAAGAGCGTCAAAAGACTTACAAGGTGCGTCAAGCCGAGCTGGCAGCCCGGAACAGCACGCTATTCGATCAGGCCAGTGCGCTACGTTCGGTTTTAGAGCGCCTGATCCAGGTCGCTGCAGCATCCTCCGGCACCGAGAGTCTGGAGAAGCTGTCTGCAGCGGATATCGAGTCGGAGGTTGGCCGGATATTCAGGGATGCTCACCAGATTAAGCAGGAGGGGCGGGGGCTTCTCCGTGATGTGGAGGGACCCTTTAACTTCGCACATCGTGCCACCCCAGAAGCCGGGATCGTGCACGACATCATCATGCGGGCCAGACATTTTGACAGCTCCGGTGAGCGGGTCTGGTTTTACGCAGCACCTGAGCTGCAGATGTATATCGATGACGGCCACGATGTACAGAGGAGCAAGCTGGTTACCTACATCCGCACGTTGTGCAACCAGTTGGTTGAGGGCGGCAAAATCCTTGCAGAAGTCGATCGCACGATTCAGGACGTAGGCCGGCGAGCAACGCTGCAAGTCTCTGAAGTGCTCGGGCGCTTCCCGGAGTTCACCAATTTCCATCTTCATGTCGTCTCGAAGATAAAGGATCTGAAGATCAACGACCTGCCGATTTGGGAGCACATCCGAGCGATTGAAATGCAGTCGGCCCGATGGGATGCCATGGGCAACGACGCCTTCCCACCCGATGGTCTTGATCATGCTCTGCGCATGCTGCACTCGGCCATGGTTGATAAGCAGTGGCGGGGCGCACAGATCAGCGAGTGCTTTGAGGTCAGTCTTTCCTGGCAGGTAAATGGCCAGCCGCGGGTCGCCCGCAATACGACGGACTTAGGCGATGGCTTGAGTACCGGCCAGCTGAAGATTGTGGTTGGAATGATCTACCTTGCCCTGTTCGAGATGATCCGGCGTGACGCCGACTTTGAGCTAATCGTGCCTGTGGATGAGGCGCTGGAGCTTGAGGTCAACAACGCGGCGACGCTGGTGGGCAATTTCAACTCGCGCAACGTCAAGCTGATGCTGGGGTTTCCGGGTGGTGCGCCAGAGCTGATGAGGCACTTCAAAAATCTGTATGCCCTCGACCGACGCCGCTCAGGCGGGGTTTATCTGAAGGAATATCGTGGTGCTGACCCTGTGGCTCTGGATGATCTGAATGCCGGTCTTCCAGAGGAAGAGGAGGTTTCTGCATGAGAGCAATTCTCGAGGGGCTAATCGCTGGGCGGTTCTTCTGCCCATACTCCAGTCGCGAGGTTTACGAACAGCTTCGCCAGCCTGAGTTTGCGGCCGCGATTGAAGCCGCACTTCGTCCTTTCGGACGGGCGCTGGCGCACCTGGGTGAAGGCGACGATGTAACGGCGTTCTTTGCCCGCTACGTCGATTTGTCCGATTCTGGCGATCGGCGCGAGGCTATGGAGGAGTTGAAGTGCATTCGCGACCAGATAATGCCAGTGTTGGATTTCATTCACCTCTGTGGCCGGGCAGGGCAAGGGGATGTTTGTCTGTCACCTGGCGAGGAGATTTCCTTTGGCAGCCTTCTGATGCATATCGATCAGTTCACGGTCGCCCGCGATCAGCTTCGTGATCTCTGTGTTTACCCGATGTTCGCTCGGGTAAAGGGTGTCGAAGGCAATAAGGAAAAATTGACTGTCGTGTTCAAGGTGCTGGTGGATGCCGGTTACCTAGTTCGCAAGGGCGTTGAGTCGAGCCTGTATGTTGCCACCGGCAAGATGGGATACCTCTATCACATGGTGTCTTGGATCGCCGACAGTCAAAAATTGCTGCCTGCAGAAGAGCCAGAGGCTGACCCGTCACAGAGTACGGGAGAGCTTTTGTGAAGGAGGAGAACTGGCGAGAGTTTGGTGCTCATCTGATCGCGAATGCAGCCATCATCGAGGATATTTGCCAGGCTGACGAAGAGGGTGTGCCAAAGCCGGAGAAAATGACGGCAGGGCTCTCTTGGTTGGTCAGTCAACGGCTTATTGATGACTGTGATGGCAGCCTTCACCCGTCGTCGATGTTGCTTGACTTGGGGTCTCGTATTGGTGCGCAGCGCTTCGAATTGTCGGCCCCCGACTTGCAGGAACTGCTGATCCGGATTGAGCATGGCTGTGCGCGATTCCACTCATCCAAGGAGGGTTCGCCTTCTGAGCTGGATCGAGAGCTACAACAGGTGCGCCTCTCTGTTCGCCAGGTCGTCACGCACTTGCGTGACGAGCACCGGGCTGCAAATGACTTCATTGAGGCCCGCTACGGGTATTCTTCGCGATTCAAGGACCGTCTGAGGGATATCGACAGCGCGGTGAAGCGCCTCGGGCGTCTTTCTGAAAAGCTCATGGCCTTTGATCGCGACACGCTGAGTCATTGGTGTCGGAAGGATCGCTCGCTTCGTCGTCTATTGCTGAGCAGTTTGTATGAGTCGATTGACCGCTGCAAAACGGGTATCCGGGATCTGATCGACCGGTTGAACCAACTGGGCACAACCATGCGTCAGCGGAATCATTATCGCAGGATGGCACAGAGCGTCTTCTCTTGGCTGCAAGATGGCAACAACCCCGACTTGGACGACATTCTTGATCGTGGGGATGCGGAGAACTGGATTCGTGCTGCGCGTTTGCCCAATAGCGCTTATCTGTTTCCGCCTGTCGAGGATGAAAAGGCTATTCAGGAAATGTCCGCCCTGATTCAGGCAATGCCTTTGCCGAAGGTCAGAAAGGCATTCCAAGATCCGTTGGTTAGTCGCGAGCCCGTTAAAGTGATCCTCGCGGAGCCGGAGGTCGAGGACGCGCCAGAGCCGTTTGTTGAACCGCACTTTCATCGAATGCTTGCAGCGCTAAAGCGTGATCTCTCACCTCAAAGTGCCCTGGCTTACTGGGATGACATCGCTGATGAGGGTTTCCGAAGCTCCATCTGGCTCTATGCGTTGGATGCCTACTACCTGACGCTTTTGGCCGATGCCGCCCGAGTCGGGAAGATGCCACGCTTTATGTTGGCACCGGTGCTGGCGCCATCACATGAAGGCTTTGACAATAAGGTCGTGGTGGATCTGGTTCTTCGTCTTAGAAAAAATGGGGAGCGTTCATGACTTCGTTGTTGCATAGCAAGCAAGTCGTTGAGATGGTTAGCCGTGCTGTTCGTATGGCTTCAAATGAGGTCGCGCTGGGCGGCGTATGGATGAAAATTCATCAGCTATACGGAGTTGGCAAGATCAGTGGCAAAAGACTCCTCCTAGACGCGGATGACAGGAAGGCACTTCGCAGTCTTGCTGAGCGACACGCTGGTTGGGACCCTCATGTGGCAGGTAGCAAGGTTCAAGGTAGTCGAGCTGTTCTGGCGTCTTCCACTCGTGACGAGAAGCTGGCACGTGAGCCTGTTGCCAGGAATCTTGTTCTGGTTTCGGCGCCTTCCAGAGAGATATTGCTGGGAGACACCATCCAGCCGCTACTGCCTGGATGCATGTTGACGGTGCCTTCAGAGCTACTTGCCGGACAGCGTCGGATTATCGTTGTTGAGAACCTCCAGGCAATGCTTGATGCGTCGCAGTATGTGCTTCCGCAGGAGCTGGTTGACGTTCCTTTCGTGTTCCGAGGGTCGCCTCAGTTCTCCATAGGGGCGGTGGTGAATTTGGCTAAGCGTGTGCCCGAGGTTTACTACTTCCCTGATGCGGATCCACAGGGCTTGGTTAACGCCAACAAGGAGATCCCATCGAAGGGCACCCTCGGGCCGAGTCCTGAGGCATTCCGGACCATGCACGATGCAGGTGTTAGTAAGCCTCAGGATTATGAGAAACAAGCTAGCCTCATGCCCGGACTCCTGGCAGCCGAGAATCCGTTGGCGAAGATCATTCATGATTACAAAGCTGGGTTTTCCCAGGAGTCGATGGCGGCGTTCTCTTGCCCGCTGCTTTGCTATTTATGAACCGATTCTGAGGCAAAACAATGCCCCTAATAGAGGCATTGTTTTTGGTGGGACGTCGGCGTTGATGATGACCCAGATGTTCTGTTTTGGGTTGCTAGAGTTCATCCTGAGGTGGCGCTATTAGTTTTGCTGGCGTGCTCTCGCATCATGCCGATGACGGTATTGTGAAAGGCGATCGCAAGTTTGGTCTTGGTCACGGCCACGTAGTTGAGGTTGATTTCGTCACGCTGCGAGTCGATACCCAGATCCCCATCCAGAGGGGCAATAAAGTTTCAGCCAGGTGAACATGATCCCACTGCAGCCCCTGTTACGGTGTGCCGAAGTGACGATTGCGACTGCTTCTTCCGGGCTATTCACGAAAGTTTGCGCATTTTCTGCAGGCAAAAGCCGAAGTTGCTGCAGCTGCGCGATAGTCCGCTCTGGCCGGTTGCGGTCGTTATTGCGTGGCTGAGTTCGGCCAAAGGCGAACATTCTACCTGTTCCGCTCCCGGCCAACGACCATTCAGCTCAGAAACGGTCTTTCCAACAGATGCCGACGAAGCGCCTTGACGGCACCAGGCTCGCTGATGAGAGGGCGGTACTGTATGACTGCTCGGAGAGATGTTGCTCATGCCCGTAGTGAGAGTTATCGGCACGTTTCAGTGCCCATTTGAAATTAACAGCATGTGCTTGCTTAGACGCTATCCTTGGGGTGGGGATCGAAATCACCGCAAGGGAAGAGGGATGACATGCGTGTTGCAAGCTTGAAAGTAGAAAATTTTCGAGGGATTAGAACTGCAGAGATTCTTCTTCCTGATCATGCGGTGATCGTCGGCGACAACAACATTGGAAAGTCCACTCTTCTCGAGGCTATCGACCTTGTTCTGGGGCCGGAGCGCTTGTCACGTCGCCCGGTTATTGATGAACACGATTTCTACGCTAGCGAATACATTGGCCCAGAAGGGCAACCTGTCCCTATTAGCATTGAGCTCGTGATTACTGGGTTGAATGCCGACCAGGAAATGCGCTTCAGAGACCATCTTGAATGGTGGGATAACGTGCACTCTGCGGTTATCGAGGGACCTCCCGCTCAGGGGACAGATGCCGAAGGTGTCCAGTCCTGCCTACGCGTTGGTTTCACCGGTGGATATGACGCCGAGGAAGATGATTTCATCGGCTCAACTTACTTCGCGTCTCCTGCAAAGCAAGACGGCACATTTGATGCCTTTCGCAACACCGACAAGCGGGAGTGTGGGTTCCTTTACCTTCGGACCGTGCGGACCGGAAGTCGAGCTTTAAGCCTAGAGCGGGGCTCGTTGCTCGACATCATTCTGAGGCTGCAGCAGGAAAAAAACTTCAAGATTTGGGAGGACTTGCTTGTAGAGCTTCGTGACCTTGAGGTTGCCGAAAAGCCGGAGCTAGGGATCAGCAACATCCTTTCAAGTGTGCAGGCCTCTATCAGGAACTACATGCCGTCAGATGGCGGTGCTGATCCCCACATGCGGGTATCTGACCTCACGAGAGAGTCCCTGCGTCGAACACTCACAGTGTTCATGGCCACTGGTGCTCAGCGTAGCGACGGCAGCGAACATGCCGCCCCGTTCCAACATCAGGGCACCGGAACGATAAACATGATGGTTTTGGCGCTGTTATCACTTATCGCAGAGCTGAAGCAGAACGTCATCTTTGCGATGGAGGAGCCAGAAATTGCCATCCCTCCCCATATCCAAAAACGCATCATTAATGGCGTCCGGGGTAAGTCAGCTCAAGCCCTGTTCACGTCGCACTCTCCGTACGTTCTTGAAGAGTTCAGCCCACAGCAGATCGTCGTAGTTAGTCGGGAGGAAGGGCATCTGCAGGCACGCGCGGCCGGGATGCCACCTGGCATCAAAGCCAAGCTCTATAGGCAAGATATCCGGCAGCGGGTTTGTGAAGCGTTGCTCGCACGGCGTGTGCTTCTTGCAGAGGGACGCACTGAATACGATGCCTGGCCCGCAGTGGCTCGCATGCTCCACAAGGAAGATCCTGACCGATTCATGCCTTTAGAGGCTTTAGGGATCCCCATCCTGGATGCCGGTAGCGACTCCCAGATAGCTGCTATGGGGGCTTACTATCGTGGCTTAGGTAAAACAGTGTACGCAGTCTTCGATCAACAAGAGCCGGCACAACGGCAGGCTATTACTGAGTCGGTCGACTTCCCTTACGAGGCTCCCGAAACTGGGTTTGAGAATGTCGTTCTCAACGGAACCGATGTGGCTCTTCTTCGCAAGTATGCTGCCGATCTGGTCGCCAGTGAATCTTGGCCAACAGATCTCAGAGAAAGGGCACCAACAAATCAAACCACCGTTGACGAGCTAAAGGCGGTATTGAGCGTGCTGCTGAAACGTTGGAAAGGTGATGGAGCCGCTGCAGCGTTACTTTGCACTGCCACCAATCAGGGCCAGTTGCCTATGTTCATTGTAGACACGTTGGCCAGAATCTGTGCGTCGGTCATTCCTCCAAAGCCAGCTGCCCCAGCTCTCCTGGATGATGTTCTTGATTTGATCTAGGAGCGGCAATGTTAGAGCTAGACGACACTCGTAACACGGTTATCCGCTGTCCAAGACACATGCTTGTCCTTGGAGGACCTGGGTCAGGAAAAACCACCGTAGCCCTACTAAAAGCGGAAGAGCTGATCGGCGGGCAGCAATTGAAAACCGGCCAGCGGGTGCTTTTTCTCAGCTTCGCCAGGGCAACCGTCGCGAGGGTTGCCGAACATGCGGGAAAGCTTTTGCCGGCGTTAGAGCGCGGCAAGCTTGAGGTCAATACCTACCATGGTTTCACCTGGGGGCTACTACGCAGCCACGGGTATCTGTTGCGTGCAGGTAGCCCGATAACTCTTCTACCCCCACCAGAAGCGGCATCTCGGTTGTCCAGCCTTCCCGAGGATCAGCGAGAGGCCGAGAAGCAACGTCTGCTGGCAGAGGATGGGTTGCTTCATTTCGACCTTTTCGCGAGCAACGCAGCCCTGCTGCTTGAGAGCAGTAAAGCGCTGCAGCGCATCTACGGATCAAGCTATCCCCTGATCATCTTGGATGAGTTCCAAGACACAAACGAAGATGAGTGGCGGTTCATACGCGCACTTGCGCCGCACAGCCAAGTCATGGCGCTAGCTGATCCTGAGCAACGTATTTATGAGTTCCGCGGAGCGAATGCGGCCCGGATACAGGAATACCAAGATGCTTTCAATCCGGCCGTTTTCAACTTTGGATTAGAGAACCACCGAAGCAACGGAACGGACATCGTGCAGTTCGGAAACGACTTAATGAATGGGGTGAATAAGGGCAAGGCGTACAATAATGTCGCGGTGCAAACGTATACACCCCGCAAAGGCCAGCTGCACCTGGACTTCAAGAGGGTGGTGCTCGGCATCATACGCCGCTTGTTCAAGGGCGGTAGAAATTGGTCCTTGACCATCTTGGTACCGAGCAAAGACTTCATGGCAGAGGTATCCGCTTACCTCTCCAGCGACGCTGATGAGCTACCACGCATTCCCCATGACGTGGCGTTCGACCAAGAAGCTGCTGCCCTGGCCGCTGTGACTATTGCGGCGCTCCTAGAGGGGGGGGCGCACGCTGAATTGATCACATTGAAACTACTTGGGAATCTGTGTGCCCACGTTCGTGGCCGGCGAGGTGAAAAAAAACCAAGCAAGCCAAACTTAGATCTTGTCGACGCGATAGACGGTGTGGCTGCAGGGCAGGAGCTGAAGAAAATTGCCCATAAAAGGGTGTTGGCGGCTGCACAGGAAATCTCGCAGCAGCGTATGCAGCTAGAACTGTCAGGCGATCCTGCTGCCGACTGGATTGCCGTGCGCAAGCTTTTGGATGACAGTGCCTGCGCTGAAATCAAACAGATCGCAGCTGATGGTCGCTTTGTTCGATTACTCGGTAAAGGAACTCTGTTGCGTGGCCGTCTAGGGGAAGTTTGGAGGAGCACGCAGAGCTATATTGGTGCCGAGAGCTTCGTTCGAGATGCACTCCTGCAGGAGCATTTTCAAGCTGCGACAAAGGAGTGGAAAGGTATCCACCTGATGACTATGCATAAGTCGAAAGGCAAGGAGTTCACCGAAGTCCTTCTTTACGAAGGGCTGATGAAAGGCCGATACCTGACTGACAAACCCTCCGCTGAGCGCGAAAGGCAAGCCCGCTTGACTATGAGAGTAGCCGTAACTCGAGCGATGCAGCGAGCAACAATTCTGACTCCAAAAGGACGGCGAAGAAGCCATTTGCTCTAAGTAATGCGTCGATTGTCATGACCTATAATTACTGGTTTAAGCTAGGTCATTTAAAAGAGATGTAGGCCTAGTCAGCCACAGTAAGGCATAGCTGGACATCAGTGCCGAGGAGGCGATGATAGGTAGTGGAGAAAGCGCATTCCTGCCCAGAGACCCTACTGGCGTCGAGGAGGATTACGTTCCCTGTTTTCGTTAGCATCTTAGAGTGTCCGTTTTTGGCCGATTCTGTTGAAAAAGTCGGATTTTCAGTTCGCCTGAACTCAGGCACGGCCATCAGCGGAGAACCGACCCACCACATTGAGTGGTTTTTCGACCCTTCGTTGACCTTTGCTGCTCTGTTAGTGGGTTGGTTTGAGGTTTTTTGCTTAGTGCAGACGCACCTATCCCGTGACCGGTGGCCCTTGAGAGGTAAATTTGGCCAGCCGTCGCAGGTTTTGTACCGCAGCGGCCAGCGTGAACTCATCAGTCGCGCCACCATGCCACGTAGTCTCAGGCGATCCAGTTTCAGGATGCGCTTGAGGTGGGCAAACAACATTTCGACCTTTTTACGTTCGTGGCGAGAGCGCACGTACTGCGCCGTCGCTGCGATGCGTCGTGCCACATCACGAGCGGCTTCATGGACGCTGCGAGCGATCTTGCGGAACGCAGTATTCGGGCAGCACTTGGCTTTCATCGGACAGGCAACGCAGTCGGTCTGCCGAGATCGGAAGATGATGGTGGCTTTCGTGACGTGCGAGCGCTCGTTCTTGAAGGCTCGCCATTCGCTGCGTAATGCGTTGCCTGCCGGGGAGAGGTATTCCTCAGCCTCTTCATTCCAATGGAAATCGTTGCTCGAGAAACTGTTGTTCTTACGCTCGGGTTTGTCCCACACCCGCACATGCGGCTCGATGTCTTTTTCCTCCACCATCCAGGCCTGCATCCATGCAGCGACGCAGCACTTCATTGAACAACCAGCGAAACAGATCGCTGTCCCGGAAACGGCCGTGTCGGTTCTTGGAAAAGGTCGAGTGGTTGGGAACTTCATCTTCAAGGCTCAGCCGGCAGAACCAGCGATACGCCAGGTTCAAATGAACCTCTTCGCACAACCGCCGCTCTGAGCGAATGCCGTAGCAATAGCCGACGATCAGCATGCGGATCATCAGTTCGGGATCAATCGACGGACGCCCAATCGGGCTATAGAAATCAGCGAGGTGATGGCGCAGGTCGCTCAGATCGAGACACTGATCAATGCTGCGCAGAAGGTGATTGGCGAGGATGTGATCTTCAAGGTTGAACGAGTAAAACAGCCGCTCCTGCCCACTCGATAACTGTCCCATCATGCTGCGTGCTTCCCTGCTGGCCGATGCGAAGATTTTGCCGCAGGCCAGACAGGGGAGCTACTTTTTCAACAGAATCTGCCGATTGCTAACGCTCACAAAAACCAGCTAACGGCCGATAGTGAACGTAAGTGTTTAGGCGTCTCTCTAAAACTAAAAGAAAGACCAAAGGCCACCTGTCAGGGACAGGTGGCTGGGACTGTTGGTTTACGGTGTGGATTTCAGTGAATGAACTTCATTGCGGCAATCAAAATGCCGATAGTAGCTGAGAGCATTACACCCATTCGGATCGTGAGCTTTATTTCAAGCTGAGCAAGCTCTGCCCGTAGTAGCGCTACGTCTGATTTGGTTGCAAGTAATGTCTGCAAGTCTGTCTCCAATGCTTCGATGACTGCGTTGGCTTTCGGCTCGGGCACGTTGATTGACATCAGTGCTTGATACAGAGCCAGATCCATTTTCATTAAGGCCTCCAAAAAACTAAAAAGGCCTATCCCCACGACGGGGTTAGGCCCGTCGTGGGTGGGAAAATCAGTACTTCCTTCGACCTTTAGGTCGACTGTTCGCGCTTCCGGAAGCGATGCGAACATTGGGAGGATCCTGCGGATAACCGCAGCGCCGTCTGTAAGATCCTGGCGGCTGGCATGTAGCTGAACCTGTCAGCAAGACACAACGCTAAATTGCGATGCTGGGTGGTTTCTGTCAATCCGCAAACCGGTTACCGAGTGTTTCCTATTGTTGGCCTCGGTTTCTTTCTTGGTATCTGATCAACGACTTTGAGATACGGGTTGTTCAGGGCCAGATCGTTCATCAATCCGCCGTGTTCGTTGAGCAGATAACCATGCAGGTATTGGGTTTTGCGTGCGCCGCTCACCTCGCATATCCAGATGTTCAGGCCGTTCGGTTGTTTACGGTGCAGCCTCAACTCCTCAAAGCGTTTCTGTATCCATTGCCAGTCTTGAAGGCTCTCTTTTTTGGCGATCCAGGCTAGCTGTGGGTGCTCTTGACCGTATCTCTGGAAGAGCCCAGGCGTGACCAGGAACATTGTGTCGCCGACGGTGTGAACCAAGGCTTTCTTGTCATTGATGATGATGCGGTGGGAGCGCACGCCTAGAGTGAGCCAGTCCATGAAGTGCTTGCCGGAGAATTCAATGGCTCCTTCGACTGATGACGATATAGCCAACTCAGGTTCCTGGAATGGCACTGTCTCGAAATCTTCCGGGAGGGTAGGAGGCCCGCCGAACAGATCCATCAGAAGGTCGAGGGAGTCTGGTACCGGCGGAGCGTCCGCGCGTGGCAATGGGCCAAACGAATCATGGCTTGAAGTTGCTTTTTCTGATGCATTTCCCCTCGCTAAGCATGATGTGTTCAAGGGAGGGCCTGGGGCGATTGGCGGTTGCTTTGTGGTATCGACAATAACCGTGCCGGAGAAGGCTGCTGGGCGTGCTGCAGCATCCCAGATCAATGCGGGAGACAGCTTCAGAAAAGTGAAGCTGTGGGACCAGCCTGTTTCACTTGTCACAGTTGCGTTCCATATTGCCTTGCCGTCGGAACTGGGTAGCGCGATGCCGTGCTCCTGCAGGACGTTGAACACGGCGATGTTACTTTCTGGTATGCCTTCGACTCCTTGTGAGAGCAGGTGAGCACGAAGCTTGTCAGAGACAGTTTTGCTAACCAGCCACAAGGCTTCTTGGGTGAGCCAGCCATCAGAGGCCTGGGGTTGGTTGAGTTTCAGCTCTGAGCCGAGTAGGTAGCGCAAACCTTCCAACAGCTTGCGTTGTAATGCGTGCTTAGGGGCGGACATTGCTTTGGCAGGATCACCGCCGAGTGCTTGGGCTACGGAGGCTTGGTCTGCTTGCGTGATAAGTGTGCCGAGTTCGCCGGCGTGTTCGCTTTGGCCTGCCAAGCTGAATATCAGAGACGTCCATAACTCTGGGAAGGTGCAGAGCCAATCCAGAATCTCTCGATTCAGTAGCTGATGGATCAGTAGCCCCGATGCCGCGCTGTGCAGTCGGTATTGCCGGTCTTTCCGATATCGAAAACGATAGGGGCTTGTGAGGGGGCCATGCCATGGGTGCCAGGTTTTACTATCTGCATATTCGACATGCACATCCACGGCGATCTTTCCAAGATCATGGCCAAGGCCTGCGTAGGCGAGTGCAGCGGTCCATGCCTCTGCCTGAGCGATCTGTACTTCTGGTTGGGCGCTTGAAGGAAGCAGATGCGATTGCCGAAGTTTCAGAGCATAGGCGATGACCTCAAGGCCATGGTCCAGCATTCCTCCAAGGTAGGCATGGTGGTGGCTTTCCGATGCGGGAAGCAATTGGACCAACTCCGCGTACCGGCTGATGGGATCGAGGTAGAGCTTTTCAAATTGAGCGCGTGAGAGGGCGGTACGCTGCCAGATCTGCTCCAGCAATTTCTGTCGTCGGGGGGTATCCAAGAGCGTCTTAACAGATTGAGGAGCGGTTAATCCTACTGAGGATGTTGGCTTGGCTGGAGCAGCAGAAGTGGATGCAGGTCGAGTCTTGCGAAGGAACAGCGAGAACATGATGGGTCCTGTCGATTGGCTTGTAGGAAGGCCTTTTCTGTTTGTTGGGTAGGGCCTTTCCTCTTCGGCTCCATTCCCTTGGTTTGGTCCCTTTTTCCATTTACCTTTTCAGGCTACGGCGGGACGTTGGGCTATCGGCTCTATGAGCCAGGTGCCGAGTGACCGCCTTTTTACCGGTTGAAACTTTCATGGATCGAGAGGTGGGGACGATGACCATAAGCGAGCAACCTACTAAGTTTTCCAAATTCGGTGAGTGGCTTGGTGGAGGCTTTAGAAGCTATCTAAAGTTTGGAAAAAGAATCTCTGATTGGCTCTCAGAAAAAGGGATGCCAAGCGCTGTGATTGATTGCTTAAAATGGACGAGTCACATTGGTCTCCTTCTCCTGGTACTTTGCTTAGGCCTCCTGATCTTGGCTATCAGTGGCCTTATTTTTTTAGCGGTTAGGAACTTCAATCGCGTTAGCCAAGAGCCTGGAGAGTGGGTTGTTGGCGATCAAATGAAGCATCGGGATAGCGGATTCTATGATCCGATTAACTATTCTGATCCCGATGATCCACGGTTCGATGAGCGTTGAGTTGCTGTTTCAAGCTCACTTGAACAGTCTGAACCCTGTATCTACGCCCTTTGAACCTGATTGGCCGGCAGCACTGGTGGCCTCTCCTAGACCGTGCAGGGCTCCGCCTACTCGCAGTCCTACCCAAGTTAAAGATGCAACCCAGAATGTAGGCAAAACAATGAATAAGCTGCCCATTACATAATTCAACAGCATGTCTCCAAATGAGTTGTTCGCCCCGAGCAGTACGTTGAAGTTGCTGTGGGGAGAGTGCCAGCCGTACAGAGCATCGAGGATGGTGCTGTCGAGCCAGCGTGCGAGTTGAAACCAGAAGTCGACGAAGAACAACGCGAACTGAACGCAGCTGATGGTCATGAGGGCTTTGAGGTCGTAGGTACCGACGACCAGGATGAGTGGGATGCAGATGGTCAGTGCCATTTTGAGGAATGACAGCACCATGGGGAGTGCTTGGCGCACGACATCCATGGCAGGAAAGTAGGCGAGCGATCCCATCGTCAGACCCAGGTCTGACGCGGCGCGGGCCGCTATGTTCGATGCAGACATGTCGATCTGGCCGGCATAGCTTGAGTAAACCTGGCCTTGGTTCAGCGTTTGTTGACGTGGAGATACGACCGATCGAACGATCGCGTCCTCAGCCTGCTGCATGTTCAGAAAGCGTGCCCATTGGTTGATACGAAAGAGCAGGTTCGGATCGACCTGCTTCAGCAGCCGGGTACGCAAGCCATAGCTTCCATCTGTCCACCACTGCTTACACGTCGGGTAGCCTCCGCCGGCGGGCACTTTCGTTAGGCCCGCATCTCGCACGGGATTGAATGGCCAGGAGGTGCGGGGCGTTTTTGAATGATAGGCATCATAGTAACCGCTGGTGTTGAGCAGATGGCTTGAGCCAATCCAGTTGATGTCATCCAATTGGCTGTCACTGAGTGCTGGACGGTTCATGAAAAGCTTGGCACGGGCGGGGCCGTAGCAGTCCTGACTGAAGTCGGCAACTTCTTGAGCCAGTATTGGATCGTCGATTCGGGCAGCATCGATGTCGATTCGGATCTGTCGCAGGTCAGTACCGCAGGGGATAGCTGCCGTTGCTCCGCCGGTGAGAGCCTTGGACAGCGAGTGCATGAAGAACCACCAAACCGGGACTTTTGCGCTTTGATTGTTGAGCGTCGTGAAAGTGTTGGACCAGCGAGTTTCTTGCGGGGTGGCCACATCGACCTGGCACTGCGTCGAACGCGTGGTGTTGAACTCGATCGTGTCGAGGTCAACATCAATGAAAGGTACGCCTGCGAACATGATCACTGCGACGGCCACCCACACGCGGTTCTCAATCCTGAGTGAAGACAACACACCTTTGTTGCCTTCATCGGCGCCCTCGCTTCGGGCTCTGAGCCATTCCTGAACAATGATCACCAGGAACGGCAACGTGAACACACCGCTGGCAACCAGCATCTCCCAGATGCCGTTATTCACGATCCATCCGACGAGGGTCAGGTAGTACTCTAGGTAGTCGTTCGTGTAGAGCGTCATGAGATCGTCCTTGCTCGTCAGTTCGTTCGGAAGGTCAGCAATTCAAGAAGGGCGAGCACGGCGATTGCAGCGACTTCCGCGTACAACAGCCGCTGATTCTGATAAGGGCTGAAGCCACGCTTCACCAAGCTCAAACGCATCCGATACCAGCCATAAACTGTGAGTGCGTAAAGGGGCATTCGCCACGCCAGAAGCGCGGCTTGGTTTGAGCGCATCCAAGTATTCCATTCCTTGATGTTGCCCATGCCATCAACGGCAATCAGTCCAAGAATGATGACGGCGAGGCTGAGCACCACGCCCCAAAAAAGAACAAGGGCAAAAAGGGTTCGGGTGAAAGGAGGGCGGCTCATCGTTGCTGACCCTCTGGTACGGCTCGCTGGATCAGATCCAGACGATTACGCACGGGGTCACCCTGAAAGATGCCACGCGATCCGGCAGCCCTGTTGGCCTGGCGTTGAATCAACATCAAGGGTGAGTTGCCGGCGAGCGTTTGTCGCAGCTCAAGTTCGGTTTTGAGGCTGTTGATTTCCTGAGTCAGGAGGCTGCTTTCGGTACTGATTGCTTGCTGAGCCAGTTCATTGGATGCCACGTTCGGCTCCTTGCGTCCAGTCAGCAGTGTGCGCTGCAACAGCAGTGCTTTCTCCAGCACGCTCGACAGAGCGACTTCTGAGGCCAGTCGCTGAGCCAGCAATTCTTGATCCGGTTCATCGCGCAGCGCCTCGATGACTCCCCGAGTAACGGTGAGCGATTGGCTGCTGGCTTCAAGAAGATTTTCAGTTGTGGTGGCTTTGTTGCCTTTGATCAGTGCGTCGAGGGCTTGTAGCTTGGCCTCGAATTCTTCCTGAATGAGTGGAGTCAGTCCGACACCGGGTTTGGATTGTGTTTTGGTGCAGTGATCGCAGGTCTGGTGTTCACGCTCACCCAAGACTCTTGTTGCCCAAGCCTCAGCCTCCTGTGGACTGGACCACGTCTGACAACTCAGACGGTTGCCGCAGGTGCTTTTGGGGATAGCAGATCGATCATTGACATCTCGGCCATTGAGTAGGTTGTAGCCCGATCGGGTTACATCGGACATGACTCTGATTGGAGCTTGGCCTGAACCGCCGGCCGAACGCCCTCCGACCCAAGGAACGCCTTGATTGCCGCGACGAGTCTCGGCTTGTTCGATGGCGGCTACGGCATCTTTGCTTGCTACAGTTTTGGAGAGCGCGACCCCTTCTGCCAATTGGCCCCATTCCAGTTGGCCGCCGACAATGTTGGCCATGCGATCGGCGATCGCTTTGCAGGTGGACTTGGAGCGATCGAAGTCGAGGCGCGCTTGCAGAATGCCATTGGTAAGCAGGTTGTAGAGCCCGGGATCGGCGCGCTGAATAATCAGGGCAGGGAGTGAGGCCACTGCGCCTGTAGCATTCTGGATCACGTTGCTCATGATCGACTTGAACCCTTGTGTGGCACCGTTAAGTTGATTTTGTATTGTGGTGTTTAGGTTCATGTCTCCACAGATCAGGTTGGTATCCCAAGCGGCCCCTACGCTGATGCTGTCCATGCTGGCTGCACCACCCATGGACACTGCACGGCCACCGCCAATGCTATAGAGCACGTCATCACCAATGACTGTGCCACTGTGATGGACCCCGTCTTTGTTGATCTGGGTCTGCGCTGCATGAGTGGGTGCATGAGTTGCGAGCAGGGCGGCTACAAACAAGTTCGGTAATGCGCATCGGAAGAGGGTCGAAGCGTGCTTTTGTGAAGGTCTCATTGCTCTGCTCCACTCACGTCGGTACTGCCTAGAAAGGTTTGGCCCTTACGCTCGCAGCAGGTATAGGGGCGCCAAAGGGCCCACGCGTAGTCGCCTCTCGGAGATTGTGCGTGTGGTCCGGTATTCGGAAACGTCACGCAGGTTTTAGATTGGGTGGGAGTCAGTTCCTGCCATTTGCCGGTTTGAGGCTCACTTTCCTTAAGTGGGCCAGCAGGCCAATAGCCAGGCTGAGTTGTAGCAAGCAGTGGTTGGTAAACGTGGATTTGTCCGCGGCGTGTAACGATGTCGCCGGCACGTTGAGCAACCACCGCAGCGCATTTGTGATCGTCAACACCGTGCAGGAAACCACCGCGTGGATATATCGATCCCCACAGATTTCCTTTAGGGCGGCTACCGATCTCACGCATGCCTGGAGTGAGAGCTTCCGGAAATACGGCTTCAGGAACATTGTATCGCCAGGCTAGGGTGTCCATCGTGCTGAGGAAGTAGGGCATGAGTATTTGCCCAGCGCCCTTGCAGCCGTAGCCGGACTGACCGACGAACTGACTTAAGACTGCGCCACCTGGATGGCCGATCACATCAGCATTCTTGAATTTGGCGAGATCGTTCTCGGCTGCAATGCCAGCGCTACCGTCACCACCGCTCCGGGCCTTTGAATTGGCCGGACTCATCATGCGTACTTCAGCCCACGGGTTTTCACCTGTATTGACGTAGCTCGAAACCACTGCATCAGGGACGTAATGGCGGATTTTGGAGGACTCTTCAACGTCGCAGCCGAGGTTGGTGCAACGCAGCCAGTAGCAGACGCCTACCACGCTGTAAGCGATGCAGTCAGGGGATAGACTTGAAGAAACGATTTCCGCAGTTCCGATGGCAAGGGCTGGAGTCGGTAGTCCTACTGCTGTGGCAATGGTTATGAGTTGAAAACTCAGGGAATGACGTTGATGCATAGTTTGATCCTGCGCATGGTTAGGGGCGCAGTGAACCAGTGAGGTTGCAGACTGACCTTCTTCAATCCGATTCGGGCTTTCACCTTATTGGCAGGCTGGTCAGTTGAAAAAAAAGCGCCCGCTGGGCGCTTTATGAGTGGTTGAGCTTCAGCAGATTAAAGCAACCCAGCCGTAGCAAATGAGTAAGGCTCTCCCTGACCGATGATGAAATGATCGAGGAGCCGCACATCCACATGCGAGAGAACCATCCGAAGGTGCTTAGTAAGAGATATATCGCTCTCACTGGGAGTGACAACACCCGAAGGGTGGTTGTGCGCCAGGATCACGGCAGAGCTGTTATGTTCCAATGCTCTCTGCAGGATTATCCTTGGATGTGCCGATGTGGTGTCTATGGTTCCAAAGAACAATGGCTCATACGCGAGTATGCGATGACTTGAGTCGAGAAAAATGCAACTGAAAACCTCTCTGATTTCCTGTGCAAGCTGAAGTCTCAGGTAGTTCTGAACATCCAAAGGCATCGTTAGATGAGGGCCTCGTTTGAACATCCGTTCTTCCAATATTGAAATGGCTTTCTGGATGCTCAGATCCTCCTGATCGCGTGCGTTGAATTCAGTTTGGAGGACTGGGGTTGGTGGGACGCTTGTTTCCATAGGAGTCTCCATTGACGAAGGGGAGGCTCCAGCCCTTTGGGGAGGAACCCCAAGGGAATGTTGGAAAGGAAGGCTCGGCGGTGGAGCTGGTTACGAGGTTGGATCCATACAGTTTCGCTGTATCGTGACCTCAAAGACCTTGGTCACCTGGGTTTGCTGCTGAACTTGAGCAGTAGGTAGTGCAAGTAACATTCTGGAGAGGCTTCGATTTCAAGTCAGTCTGGAATGCGGACGAACGACTCTCCCTATTTGAAACAGATCTCGCTCAGTGGTGGTACCCACTCGAGTGATAATGTTTTATAGTCATTTGACAGAGAAAACCAATCATTTGACGGAGGTCTTGATGGTCACTGCAACTACGGCCCTGCGATCTACCAAAAAACAGAATGATCTTCGTGAGGAGGGTGTCGAGGCGTTTTGGAGTTTCAGTACGAATCGAGATTCACTCAGGGATTCGGAGCGTCTTGAACAAATCAAGGAAGGGTTCTCCGCAGCATTAGTTCAAGGCTTGCGAGCGGCATTCTGCCTGCACGAGCGAAGCGTCGAGATTCTGATGAATGCATCGACCTCTACGCTTGATAGAAGACGCCGTGAGCATAAAAAACTCGATTCTGTTGCTTCTGAGCGTCTTGATCGTATTGCAGCAGTCTGCGGACTGGCTGAAGAAGTGTTCGAGAGTCGTGAAGCTGCGGCGCAGTGGATGTCAACGCCAAACAAAGCACTTGGTGGGGATGCTCCAGTCATGCTTTGCGAAACTGAGATTGGAGCCAAGCAGGTTCGTCGCGTCCTTCATGCCTTGGAGTGGGGAGGCGCAGCCTGATGCGGGCATGGAGGATTGCTAAGGCAAAGCGTGCAATGGATCTTTCTGGGAAAGGGGCTGCAATTGAAGGCGGTCGTTGGAATGATCAGGATTTGCCTGCGGTTTATATGGGACTGACCCCTGCAATTTGCTGCCTGGAAACCTTTGTGCATGCATCTGGCGAACCCACGATGCCGATGAAAATCACCTGTTTCGAGCTACCTGAGGATCCATCGCTCTATTTCGAGCCTGACCCTCTGATGCTACCGGATGGATGGGCCAGTCTTCCCGCAGATCGTCCCAGTATGGATTTCGGTTCCAGTTGGCTGAAAGCAAACACACATTTAGGTTTGATTGTACCTTCTGCGGTCCTAGTGCTTGAGAGAAATATCGTGGTCAATCCCAATCATCCTGCTATGAGCCAGATCAAAGTAGTTGATGTGTTTGATTTTATTTATGATGCGCGGATGTTTAAATAGGCGGCGAGAAGTGCTCATGGTTTGCTTTATTATATAGAGCAACTAACGCCAGATTGTTCGCCAGATGCCTGGACAGTGTTTGGCAGTGCGTGCAAGGCTGAATATCGTAGGGATAATCCGAGTAGCTGCAATAGTGAGCCTCGGCAGTCGAAAAACAACGATCATTCTAAAATGTGTCATTTTGGAAGGGCCGTAATTAATAGCAGGTTTGTTAAAGCGGTAAATAATTGATAATCGCGGCCGTAAAGCTTGAAATTTAAATAAATATTAAATATTAAATATGTTATTCGTATCTAAGTGGTTCAATGCCGCGAGTACGATCAATATTCTCGGCCATTTGAATGGCTGCATCCAACTCGTTGATGCCATGCTCCTGCATGAGCTTGAACCGAGCTGCTTTCTCCTCTGGTTCGGTCATGGCCATGGCCAGGTATAAGCTTGGAGGGACAGCACGAAACAAGGCCTCCATTGATTTGGAGAGCACGACACCTTCACAATATTTACCCGACTCTTTCCTTGCCGACATCATCAAGGCTTTCTGCGCTGGATTGAGTTCGCGGAACCTTGCAATTTTCTCCACTTCATCTGGCGGCATACTCAGGCAGATCCACCACTCGATCATGTTCAACATGGGTTCAGCCGCCTTTGGCAGATCGTCCAGGTTTTGTGTCGCCAGCCAGAACCATGCACCGAGCTTTCGCCACATCTTGGTGATCTTGACCACGTAGGGAGCGAGTAGGGGGTTCTTGGTGATGATGTGACCTTCGTCCGTGACGTTGATGATGGGCCGTCCTAAAAACTGATCCCGCTCAGCGATGTTGTTCACGGTATTGAGCAGCGATAGATACGCGATCGAGAGTTGGGCGTTGTAGCCTTCGCGTGCGAACGTGGCCAAGTCGACGATTGTGATGTCGGCTTCCGGCCATGGTGTGCCTGTGCGGTTGAAGAGTTCACCATCCAGGCCTTGGCAGAAGAGATCCATTGCTTCAGCCATCTCCAGCACGCGGGTACGCCGGCCCTCTGGCAGTGCTGTATCAGAACCACGGGCTCGCAATGCATCTCTGACATCTTGCGTCAGGACAGTTCGGTCATGATAGGCACAGCGCTGAGCGGCATCCAGAATGCTCTGTCGAATCAAGCTGCGATCGGCACGGGTCAGCCTTGCTTCTTCTTTTTCCTCGCCTCCTGTGATCATCAGGCGCGCGGTAATCTCCAGCTCACCTAAAACGTCGCGTTGCTCGTCGCCCTCATAGGTCTTCGCTGTCTCGTCTAACTGATCAGCGTCCAGTGTCTCAATTTGCTCCGGTGTTTCGACCAAGCGGCGAGCATCTGCAAATGGGGCCAAACTCACACCGGCGCCTGGCGACAACTTCACATGGTGAACTGCTAGCCCCAAACGCTTGGCGAATTGCGCAAATAGACCGAAGGAATTGCCGGCCTCGACGATGAACAGTCGAGGCCGGTAGATCGCCGTGATCTGGTTGAGGATGTTATTGAGTGTTGCGGATTTGCCTGAGCCAGTGGGGCCGAACAGAAAGAGGTGCGCGTTCATCTGTCGATCCAACCGGTTCAGCGGATCGAAGGAGAGGGGGCCACCACCGCGATTGAAGAACGTAATGCCCGGATGCCCCGTACCCTGACTTCTTCCCCAGACCGGTGCGAGATTGGCAGCGTGCTGAGCAAACATCAGTTGGCTGTACCACTGGCGTTTGTCCTTTGCTGGATCAAAAACACACGGCAACCAACGCAGGTAGCTATTCAGCGGCGCAACTTCGTCATCTTCACGCACAGGCTGCAAACCTGCATTCAACATCACGTTGGCCAATTGCATGCCGCGGGCGTCGAGCTCCTGCATGTCTTTACCACGCAGATAGAACGCCAGTGTTCCTCGGTAGAGTTTGTGCGAGCTTCCAATGATTGAACGGGCTTGAGAAACGTCCTGACGCGTTTGCTCTGAGTCTAGCGTTTCACCAACGGACTTCTTGCTCAGATGATTGAGATGGGCCTCCAGAACATCCTGAGGCGTCGCTATAAGCGTAAGGCACATCAACGTGTCTTCAGGCATCTGGTCGAAGTAGGTATTGATGGCGTCGCCTTTGCGCGTCTCACCGGTCAGGTGCCCGGTGTGAGGCGCATTTCGCAAACGATCCATCAGCATGACTCGGTGAGGCATGCCATCAAAGAACCAAACACCTTGTTCTGCATCAGAGCGTGGTTGGCTGAAGAACATCCTTTGTGCAAAGTCAATGCCGCTGGCCAGCTCGACTTCACCTGCTTCATTTTCTTCGGGGTAAGCGGTCAGCTGATAGAAGCGCTCCCGGTCCGTAGGGGATTCACCCAGCAGCGTTGGATTGGGGTTGAACCAACGTAACAGCCAGTTGTGGATGTCTGCTGCATCAAGACGCTGAGATTTGATCCCTGTACTGGTCAGCCCGGCCGTTAACCTTTCACACACCAGATCCAGGGCTTGTTCGGCTGTCTGCCCCCGTTTTATTGAGGCTGTATCGGTAGCTCGACGGTAGACGACCATACGCACCCGGCGGTTCTGACCTCGCCAAGGCAGGCGGGTGAGGGTGGTGTCCTCAAACAGACCACCGGGCTTGGCGATAGCATCTAAGTGATGCGCAAAAAAACGCAGATAGAAGTCGCTGAAGGCGGTGCCTTTTGCCCTAGGCTGAAAGTATTGGCGCAATGTCTGAAGGTAGCGATCCCAGTTGGTTTCGTCCTGAGCATAAAGCTGTACAACCCAAGGGTTGTTGTCTAGTTCTTCGAAACTATCTTGCAGAACATTTTCCAGAGCATCCCTTGCTTCAGTCAGCCATGCACTCTCGCGCCCTTCGGTACCAAGGGGCGTCAGCTCGAAAAAGGCGGCGACCGATTGGCCGTCTTCGAGCAACATGCAGCGGCTGTGCGGCAGATACTCCACCCATGGCAGTCGATCGGCGAAGGATGGGATGGTGCTGTAGAACACGTCGTCCTCTGTTTCGGTTACAGGTCTTCGGTGACCCACTCCGGGCTCGGGTACACCGCATTTCGCGAGCTTTGCGATGTATTGATGCCATACGTTGGACTCCTGCACATCAGGGGCTGGATCATTGCGTCTACGTCTGAAGAACCCGTTCATCAGTAATCCTCCAAACGTTCACCTGGCATGGCGTATTGCACACGCTGATGCAGTGGAAAAACGGTGCTGTAGCCAGGCACCGGCACAGCTTCTGTTCCAGCCCGGTGTGGAAATACGTACATGACCAAATCTGGATTGGGCAGCCGATGAAACTGACGCTGGATTTCTGTTTGAGCAGTTCGCGTATACGGCTCTGTTGTGGACGGCACTAACGGCTCAGTCAGTGCTCGTCTTAGCGCTTGCCTGGCATCCAGCAATTGCTGGCCAGCCAGCCCGTTTTGAGCACCACTGGTTTGCTGGTGCCAGACGTCCATCATCGTGTGGCCGTCATGGGTCAGCAGATCTTCGGTATTTGTTGCGCAGCCCGACAGGGTCGCAACGATCAAGCTTACGACGCTTGTTTCAATCCAGTTCCGTAGTGACATTGCGACCTCCAAGGGTGTGATCGACTTTGCGCCCTTGAGCGTCGTAATCGAAAGTGAGGGGTTGTTCGATGTGCACAGCCACCTGTGCACCAGGATCGACATAGACGGCGGCGAAGGCCTGGCCATAGAGTTTGTTAACCCACTGTGAGATGTCTTGCACGCCACTAGCCAAAAGTCGGTTCATAGCCTCACTTCCCGAAACACCCACAGTGCCCAGTGAACCGCTCTGGTTGCCGGCATAGACTGTGTTGTTACCGTTGGATTTGATCATTGAGGCGACCCCGACTCCGGCGGCGGTTATCAACGCCTGCGTCCCCAAATATTGCTGTGCGTTGCTCCGACGTTTGCCAGCTACGCAAGGTATCCCGTGCTTGTCGCTGATCCAGCCCAAGCCTTCTTGAGTTGCACCACTGTTGGACGAGTTTTGCTTGCTGTCTCGGGAGTCGTTGTCACTGTCGCCCGGCAACGTTCGAATGGTGCCGTCTTGGAACACGAATGTGATTGAACGGATTTGTCCTCTGACGCAGGAAAGCGTCCAGTCACCGGATGCCGTGCCGCTGACAACCGCTCCGGCGATCTCAGGCAAGTCGATGCCATTGGCAGTCAGGTTGTCTGCTCCAATCAGTACCTTGAACGGGTAGGGGTCATTGACGGTGCCATCGATGGGTATGCGTCCTATGAGCGCCGTCATTGCCACGGAACCCATCAGCGTTGCGTTGGGAGGTACCGTGTAAGTGGGCGTTGCATACGGTCGTTCCAAGCCATCTGAGGCTTGCGAAGCGATAGAGTCAGCCATCGCACCCAAAGTCTTTTGCGCAGGACCGAATTGAGTAGGGAAATGGATTCCCGTTTCGTTGGGGCCTGATGGATCTTGGGGTTTGGCATCTTCAGGCTCAACCCAGCGCATACCATTGCTGACACGCGCTCCATCACCATCTTCAAGGCCGAATCCCACAGGAACATCCATATCGGCACCTCGCTGTCCGAGGGTATCCAGTCGATGTTGAAGTTCTTGCAGCAAACTTTGGGTTTCAGTATTGCTGTCCGACTCGCCCTGTTCTTCATGTGCGCGCTGACGCTCCTGCTCAAGAGCGAGCTGGATACGTTGCTCCAGAGTTTCTTCAAACCGACGCAGTGACAATGGATCACCAGGTCGCTGATCCTCGTTTTGGACGTTACGCAACTCAGCACGAAGCTGGCGTACCTGTGCCACCAACGTGGCAACTGTATCGCTAGGGGTGTCACCTTCAAGACCGAGAGCCTTCATTTCCTCCGGGGTAAGTTGGCTTTCAATATCCACTGGCACGGAGGACGTCGATTTTCTGTCAGGTAACAATTTTACGAAGATGAGCAGCACAGCTAGGAGCAGCGGAACCATCAACCACTTGAGCAAACCATTACTTTTCATGGATTGGCTCCTGACCAGCAGGCATGTCGCTCCGCGGCAAATTGAGTGCGGCGTCGACCGGGCTGATAGTCGGCAGAAGTGACTGAGCCAAGCCGTGACCTCGAGTTGTGATGTAAACCACGGAAGTGTCCAAGCTCGAGCCCTTGGGCCCAAGATTGGTGTGCTGGAAGGTCGCTGTTACAAAGTCTCCTAGTAACTGCCGAGGATCCAGGTCAAGGGTCAGTTTGGTCTGGTTGCTCAAGCGGACGGCGGTCACCCAAAGATCCTCAAGACGCCAAGCCGCAAGTATTTTTGTGGTGACCGGCAAACTGGGTATGAGCAGATCAAGAGACAGATCAGTCGCAACATTGACTCTACGCACACCCGGCAAAGGTTCTACCGTTCTCAACGGGGCGTAGAGATTTTGAGCGGCGTAACGCGTCAACAGAACGGAAATAGGGGGTCGTTGTTTCGGGGCCTGATCGAGCGAAGGCCGTTCTGACGCATTGGACGGTGCTAGATGTTCGCGCTGTGGTGCTTCAATGATTCTGATGTCTTCCAGCTTTGGCTGTCCCGTGAGGGCGTCCTGCGCCACAATGTCGAGCAGAATCAGTTCCCCCGTAACGGCGTCCTGCAGCTGCAACCGGGTCGGCTCTATGGGCTCCTTAGCCAGTAGGTACACGGTTCCTGCTGCACTTTGTACCCGTAGTCGATCGCCCACTGCGGCGGGCACGCCCACGCGAACGTTGCGCTCGACGAAGACCACGCGCTCTTGGTCGACCTGTAACGGCACCGCCAAGGGCAGGCGCTCCCAGCGCATGACCTCGAGGGCTGAAGCCGTGGAGACGACAAGGGGGAGGGTAATTCCTGATAGCGCTGCAATCAGGGATCGTTTCATGAGGCATCTCCCAATGGGCTATCCGTTTTGCCAGACGCGGGTGAAGACATCGCGGGCATGACAATGCGTTGTGGAGCGCCGTCGTAGCAGTCCAGTGCCAGGCCAAAGGGATTCAGCTCAGGATCTATATCCAGACGTACGACCTTGATGGGGTATCGCACGAGAGCACGTTTGATATGTTCAGCGCCGTAGTACTCGTCTGCGTTGAGATCGAGGGTGACAAGCCAGTCTTGATCGGAGATCACTTTGACGCGGTTGGCCGGGTCGTCTCCGTAGCCTCGTCCAGGTATTTCGTAGACCCCACGAGTACGCTTTCTAAGTTCACCGGAACGCCGGCGTGAGTCATAGTCATGCTGAAAGAACGTACGACATTCAGGCGTCAGGTAAGCCGACAATGATTGAAGATTGCGGCTGTAATCTTCTTCACCATCCGTTGGCCAGCGGTTGAGCTGTTGGAATATGTAGAAAGTGAATGCGTAGACAGACTCAGGAGGGACTTCCCACCATTTGCGTGTACTTCCCGAACGCAAATCTGGAGGCACATGGATCGTGAGATCTCTGGGTGCACTCCACCATCCGGCACCAAGTCCCAGCGCTACGATGAGTATGCCTGCCGCCCCCAACCGTAACGTTCGCACATGAGATTGCAGGTGCAGAACCTCGTTCTTGAATCGGCTCATGCATCACCTCGGCGTACTGCCCAGAAACCGGTGCGGGTGATCAAGCTCCCTGCGCCGAGTTGACAGGCCAATGCGGGGCAATTCTGAGCGATCCTCCATTGGAGTTGTCGGTAGAGCCAGGTTTCGGGCTTGCCACGTTTATGGCGCCGAAGCAATCCGCCAACAATGAAAAGGCCAGCTGCAATCAAAACGACAATTGTGGTGGGTATGACTGCAAGGCTGCTGGTCAACCAGGCGAAAGGGATTCCGAGTCCCAAGCCCGCTATTGCAGACAGGCCGGTACAGATCCAAAGTTCGTCAGCGGTCAGTCCGCGGACAACAACGGGTTGTCGATTCAGTCGATGAGGTAGGAAGGAGATTGTGCCGTCAGCGGTATTTAGATGTGGGGTATCCATAGCGCAATGCCCTCACAAAATGCCGGTGGCTTTGGTCAGCAGCCAAATTCCGACAACCAGCATGATTGCACCTACTGCGATACTCAGACCGAACTGACCCCAAGTGGATTTACCTGTATGAATCTCGGAGTAGCGCGTATAGGCGTGGTAGCAGACTCCGATGAACATGGAGGCAACGACCAGAAGTGCCACGAGCATGACGATGTCGTAGCCGTAGTTCTGCATCGTCTCCATAATGCCTTTGCCGGCGCCACGGGATGGATCCTCCATGGTTGGCAATTTCCCCTTGGCTTGTGCGAGGGAGGGAAGCATCGTTGTATGAATCGAAAGCAGCGCGATAATTCTGCTTGTGCAGAGTGAGTTCCAATACATGGGGAGATTCCTGTGGCTCATGAAAGGAGAACAAACGTCAGGGCCAGGTACATCGCGATAAAGCGAATCACCACACCCATAAATTGGCGTTGATTCAGGCGTTGCTCAGCCCAGCCGGAGTACGCGGTTCGGATAGCCCAGGCACCCCATAGCAACAATGCTGCGAAAACCAGGGAGGTCAGCACCGAAGCTGTAATCGAAGGGCTCATGCCGCCGTTTGCCTGAAACGCTGTGATCTGGCTAGCGTTCATTCGGCTGAGACCGTTTCATCGCGATAGTTTGCGTGCAGAGCTACCTCGTCCCGTGGTACCGCGCGCTGAGGAGACAGGTATTGCTGGATACCCGTCCGGACTCGGTGGATATCTGCACGCAGGCGGCTGTAGTTGAAGTGGTAGCGTGAGGTATTTAGATCCAGAACAGTGTCGCCGGCGGTTGCAATCCGTTCGATTGCATTCAGCTCTCTTATCAATGTCGCCAAGCGGACATTCTCTTCAGCCAGCCCATGTGCTGTTGCTGTGTTTTGTCCCCCGAAAGCGCAATTGAGCATGAGGAAAAGCAGGTGTTTTTTGCGAAGCCGATTAGCCATAAGGTTGAGCTCGTTTGATCCTGTCAGACGGCTCGATGGTGGGATCAACCAGGAGGTACTGCCTCAATCAAACCGTTCTGCCAGGTGATCGGATTGAGTACGTGCAGATGCTCGACGGGGCATGGCAATATGCCTCCATTCATTAAGGCGTTTGACTCAAGGAGAGTCCAATGGCGATACCCAATGATGCGAACTGCTTTCCTGCGGGAGTCAGCCTAAATCAGGTTGCCGGATTGATACTGCCGAGTACCGATCTGGTTTTGCTTCTTACCAAGGCCCGAGAAGACTACGACTGGCCCTTCGGCACTGGCGCGATAGACAGTCAAAGTGAGGTACTTCAGGTTGAGGTTGACGTCGCGAAGTGGCTGTCCTGTTTGAATGAAAACACCGCTCATCAAATTGTTTGTAGGGTGTCTTGCTGGGCAGGAAACAATCTGCGAGCGAAGATTAGGATTTGGAACGCCTCAGCTGCTGAAAAGCGAGCGATGTTACGCGCAATCCAGCTATGTCTAATACCAGGCCGCGCTCAAGAGGGGATCGATGCACTTTCTCGCTTGCCGGGACTGCGTTTGGTGATCGCTTCCAAAATTTACAGATTTCTCAAACCTTGGGAGGGGGCCGCAGTGGATCGCCACGCTTCCTATTTCTTCAACTCCCTTTCGAGAACTGGCTTTGGTACGTCGTTTGTGCGTGAGTGGTCAAGTAAGGCTCGAACTGGTAGCCGGTTGGCAGCTTACACAGCTTCTAGGCACCGTCGAAACCTGAGTGAATACATCGACGTTTACCTGCCGCTGCTTGAGCGTCTAGCCAATTTTCTAAACCACACCAAGCATGCTTTCCAGTGTCCTATCACGAGTCAGATGAAATGCTGGACGCCGGCGGATGTAGAAATGGCGGCTTACTATTGGTGGGCAAGGAACGGGTTGAGGTGATCAGATAGTTTCTGCGCCATTGTTCGGGCTAGAGGTATTTCTTGAAGCTTCGGGATGTAAGAGCCACGGCCGTGCCCAGGCAGGCGGCCCCCGGCACAAGGATCAGTCCAGCATCAACGCTCATTGGAACGGCAAGATAGAGGATCCAAGGCAGCGTTGCCAAAGGCAGCAGACATGCCTTAGCCCGGTGGTAGAGATACCCCGACTCCCTACCTGCACCGAATCGTCTGATGTCTCTGCATACAAGTCCATCTACCAATCCGATAAATGTCGCAATGATGAATAGCGGTAGTGATAGAAACAGCACGAGCAGTCGAACCACGAACACGAGCACTGTAAAGGCTGCTGCGATCAAATTTTTCTCAATGTGCGTGTAAAGTGTGCCCACATAGTAGCGCGCGTTACGCGGCCCCTCTGAATGTACTTCTGAAGCCTTCCAAGATGTGATTTGCACTGATTTTTCGATCCCTGTTTCAACCATCACTGACTGATAGGCTAACCGGATCAATTGGCCAGCAGAACGTCCCGGCTCTCGTACCAGCGCACTACGCTTAAAATCCTTGGACAGCTGTCCCAGTTCGAATTCGTACATCCGTTGCGCATGGCGCCATCCTTCTTCTGGCCAAAAGACATACATGCCAACGCACTCAATCACGATGCTCAACAGCAACGAGCCAAACAGCACGGCTGCAAATCGAAAAGGCAATGTCAGCAGCCCAACGAACAGACCTCTCTGTTGCAGTTGCTGACGTTGAGCTGTTGATGCAGGTTCGCTCATTGGACTGCGGACTCACGTGGCGCGTCTTGATTCAGTAAATCGCTCGGGAGAGGCGCGCTCTGATCCTGGACCATCACTGGGTTCCACCAATCATTTGCCGGCACATAGCGCTGACGCATGTAATGGGCCATCTCTTGAAGATCCTTCGGCATTGCCTCATCAGGATCCGGAGCGGGGAGGGGCATCCGAATCTTCCAGAGCTGGCCACCTTCGATCAATCCAAAAGCCTGGCCCTTGGGCAATGCCACGACATGAGCTGGTTCGATCATAGGAACGCTGGTCGTCGTGACCCTGTCCTGTGTATTCGACGTGAAAGCCGTGTCGCCGTGCGGGTCTGAACTGTCGGTGGCAGCACTCATTACGGACGTGGCGTAAACATCGACATTCGGCAACTGTTTGGTCAGTAGCTCGGCAGTTGCAGTCTCGCGAACCCGCAGCATGAACAGGTTGTTGAAGTTGCCGATGACCTGACCCGCTTTCGCTCGATTACCAATTCGTGCTTCGATGTCACTGAGCGTCTGGGTGTAGGCCGTGACTTGGATGCCAGCGCCGCCACCTTTATTGATCATCGGAATGAATTCGTCTCCCATCAGTTCATTGAATTCGTCGGCATGGACGTTGATGGGGATTTTTTTGCCAGGCTCAGCATCTGGCAGACCGTCGTCGACTCCAAATTTGTAGATGTGTCCTGCGACAGACACCAGATCCGCGAACATGGAGTTGCCTACTGCCGAGGCCACCTCAGAGTCTGAAAGTGCATCCAGGCCCACGTACACGATGGCTCGTTTGCGGATCACCTGCATCCAGTCAAAGATCGGCCGAGGATCATCCAGGTCTATGTAATCCGGGGCCAGAAGCTGCGCGATGTCGCCGGTGGTGAGTTTTTCCAGTAAGGGGAGGAGGGACGCGACAATTTTGTCGAAGTAGGTTCGATCGTAACGTACCGCGGAGCGTAACCCGTCAAGTACAGGGTCATACAATCTGGCGTGTTGCAGATACTGCTCGATCGCCACCACTCGTTTTTCGCGGCCCATCATGTGTCGAGGCGTGTTCTTCTCATTGATCTTGGCTTCCAGCTGAACAATCACATCCCACGCCTTGCGATCGTGCTGGGCAAAGAAGTAAGCCGCGTACTCAATGAATAACGCATCAATGTTGATCACATGACGCTGGATCAGCAGATAGTCTGGACGCTGCCCCAGCTCCACGAGTGCCCGGGCGATGATGTTGACGAAGCGCCACGCAAATTCTCGAAATGCCGCAGAGTTTCCCTCCCCAGACAGTTGCCCGGCGATACGGGATGCAACCTCAGTGATTCGTCCGAATCGGCCGATTGCGTTGTAGCGGGACGAGATCGAAGGCTGTCCCAGATGGAACACATAGAACTCGCCGTCACGTCCTGCACGCTTGGCTTCAACGTACATTCGCTTCAGGAGATCTGCATCGCCCTTGGGATCAAATACAATGCAAACCTCACCACGACGAATATCCTGAGTGATGAACAACTCGGCTAGCCGGGTCTTGCCGACCCGAGTCGTGCCCAGCACGAGTGTATGACCGACCCTTTCAGCCAAGGGGAGGGTTACATCGACCTCGCTAGGCTCAACAGCATGCAGCCTGGGCAGACCGCCAACTGGAGGCAGCGGTCTGACTGGATTCAGTGGATGGTCCCAGCCGGTGAGGCGGGGCAGCTGTCGCAGCGGATAAGGAGCAAATTCCAATCCTGCTTCGATTCGACGCGCCATCTGATACATCACCGATGGTTCGACATATCGCCGAAACTCGGGCCTGTAAGTCTGCATCAACCTATGGGTATGACGCTGATCCCACCGAAAGCCTTTGCCAACAAATAGACGCTGATGACTGACCGGGATATCTCGACTGGTCATTACGTAGCGCGGTAATCGCCTCATTTGTCGGCGATACCGCAGCACGACACATGCCTGCTTGAGGCGGATTGCAGCCAGGGCCGCACAACTGCAAGCGGCCCCAACGCCAATGGAGGGCGTCAGTGCCAATGACCAGGGCGCTATCAGACAGAGAACGGCAGCTGAACTGCAGGCTGCCACGCTGTACAGTTCAACCGCAGGTCGCAGTAGTGTTTCAACGGCATGATGCTGTGCCACCGTTATTGCTCAAGTCGGTCAGCGGTGATCAGGACCGGGTAGTGCTGAAGTTTCAATCGTTGTGCAAGATCATCCGCTGACACGGGCGACAGCATCAATCCCGGCGCGATCCGGCGCAAATGCTCCAGCTCCGCTTTGGATTGGACATTGACGACCAGACCGACTGCTTTGAGTGCTGTCAATCGTGAGTAACGCTGTTTCAACCACGACTTGGACAAAGGATCATCACCGACCAGGAAGAAAGTCGGCAGTCCTGCTGCCCCCAGTGCTCGAGATTTGACGGCGCCGGGCGTTAAAACTTTCGAGAGGACTGGCAAAAAATCCTCTTCGCTGTAGCGGGCATCTGCATAGCGGGGGGCGATAGTCTCAGCTGTACTCGTGCCACAAAAGAACGCCCATGCCACGGCCCCCCATACAAGCCTCATCCTCATGGTCGACTCCCATCGACTACAGCCAATTGATCTAGGTGCTGAGCGATATGGTGTCGATATCGAGCTGCAATTGGCCCACCTGCGGGACGGTGGAAACGACCGGCTGCGGACAGCCAGTTCTCTCCTGCGCGGTGCTGCTCGCGCAGTATGGTCGCCGCAATTTCGAGATTGTTTTGAGGTTGCAATAAGTGGCAAGGATGCCGATAGAAACGCCGTTGGTGTCGAAGATTGATTTGAGTGAGGCCAGCGTCAATTCGATAATCTGGCACCTGTATCAGCGCCACTCGAAGTGCGTGACAAGCATCAGCCTGACTGGAGAAATATCGTGCTTGGCCGGCGATATTCAGTGTCCAAGGCCATGGAATGCTTTGCCCTCGCAGGCTCACTGCGCTCTCCTGCAGCGCCACCGCAAAAAGAACGTTCACTGGGACCCCCATCCGTTTTGCCACAATGCTATACGCCGGAGGTGGAAACTGTGCGTATTGCGCCAGGCACCACGGAGCAAAATTTAAAAGTGAAAGACATGTGGCCAGTCGCAGCACTGGGCTGCGCATCTTCACTGCCGTACCCATTTGCCATTGACCTTGCGCATGATTGCTGGCAATGGACCTTTAGTAGCGGTTGAAGACCATCGGCCATTGTCATGATTGATAGATATGATCCCGTCGCGGACGTTGCTCGGGTGAATCCCAGCCTTTTGCGCCCACTGACGAATGCGATTGTCATCCTGATGGCTGTTCACAACGTAGAGGTCGAAGGGTGTGCCAGAGGCTTGTAGCTGTCTGACTGTCGTTTCGCACTCTGGGCAGTCGTACTGAACGAAGACGGCCTGTCTGGTTTTGGATTTGCTCATCAACGGACTGGCGATTGGCGAAAGGTTGACCAGTGCCAACTCTGGGTAGCGTTGTTTCCAAGCTTGGTCATACGCACGTTGGTAGGCGAGCAGTTTTTCAACTCGAGTGGCTTCTGCTTGGACTTGGAGTAGTGCGTAGCGTTGTCGCTCTGCGTCCGTGGAAGCTTCAATACCCAATGCGCTTAGAGGATCCAAATTAGGGGAGTAAGTGCCCAGCGGCCCCTGCATCAAATCGCGGAACCGTTGTAATTCTTCTAGCTTCAGCCCCCACTGCTGGGCCAGTGCAGAGTTCATGTCTTGCTTGGTTGTGACAGAGCGAAGCTGGGAGTTTGCCTCGACGGAAACCTGCTTCACCGGTTCCTGGGCTTGAGCGGCGAAATACACCGGCCACAGCAGATACGGCAGTAATTTCATGTAGACCATGGAGGCACCTATCGAATAGTCAGACGGAGTGTTTGGCCATTGGCCGTGAACACAGCGCTCTGTTCCTGGATTGCCTCAAATCTCCATCCGGCGTAGCTCTCGCCACGCCTGATGAGTTGGCACTGCTCAAGTGATTGAGTCTCTAGTGGCCCGACGGACAGGAAGTGCTCATCACCGCGTAGTTCTTGCCCCAGTATCTGAAATGGGAGTACCTGTGGTTTTTTCGGTTTGCGAGGTTTGTGCTTAGGGGGGGCAACGACTGTCTGTGCCGGTGGCTGATTTTGATTCGACTCAAGCTGTTGCACGCGTTGCAGTAACGTTGCCAAGTCGGTTTGAGTGGCTACGCCCGTCATCACGTTCGCGAGTTCAGTGAGCCGATCATTGAGGCTGTCGTTCACCAAATTGAGATCTGAATAGCTGACGTCACTCTGGAAGTCTGGCGCCCGCGCAACATCTGTCTCCAAGGTCATGACTCGATTGGTCAGATGTTGCTGATCGGTAAGGTCAGCCTTAGCCTCTAAACGTTGAGTCAATTCGAAGAGATAGATTTGGTTCGCAGAAAGCGCGCAAAACGTCATTGAAACGATGATGGGAGACGCCCAGCGAGTCGCGCGAGTGCGTAGGTTTGCTCTGTTTGAAAGGGTGTAAATCATTGGAGTGCCTCCAGAGTCGCAGACTGGGGTGCAGGGATACTGCTGGTCGCTTTGGTGAAGCAGACGTGCCTGAGTTGCTCATCGGTTTGTAATGTCCAGGCTGTCCCGACAAGCAGATGAAGAGCGTCACGCAGGGCAATTGGTCCCAGCTTCAAATGCGCGGCGGGAAGCGGGAGTGCAAACAGGGCTGCGTTTTCGCTTGTTCGTTCACAGAGGCGATAGCCAGTGCGTAAAAGGGCATAGTGCAATGCATCACCGACGGAGATGACCCAGTTCCCGGGAAGATCGATGTCGATGACTTGCAGCAGAAGATCTTGTTTCGCAGCATCCGGTTTGAGCTCTACCAAGGTGTAGCGTCCATACCGTTGAACAGGAATGTGGTGTATTGAAGGATGTTCAACCACAGATGTATTGATTGGCGCGTCGGGTAACGGCTCCGCGGTATGGCAACCAACGAGCGATATGCTCATTAGCGTGAGAGCAATTAGGCATTTGTGAACAGCTGGCATAGGCCGGACTCCTGAATGTGATCATCAAAAGATCTCAATCAAGTAGGGCGCTCGCAGCGATCAATCGGTAATTGCTCGTCACCGGATTGGGAAAAAAAACGGCCTCAAAGGAGGCCGTTGTGATGAAGATTTGAAGTGTTACTTGCGACCTGACCGCAGGTCTCAATACTCTTCAGGAAGAAGGATGGTGGTCACACTGCGATCAGCTTCGGTGATGATCCAGATCTTCAGTTCCGCATTGATGTTGTAAACCGACATCAGTCGATTGCCGTCTATCAGTGCGTCCTCGTTGAGCTGACGATCTTCATCGCAGACGTCTCCCCAGTCGCCCTGCATGTGCCGGCCGAAATAGTGGAATGGATCTAATCGGTGCGCTCGCATCAGTGCGTCGACGCCTTGTGTAATAACCAAGGCACCCAGCTCGGACATAGGTTTTGCTGATTCGCTGAATTTGATAACAATCATGGTCTGCTGCCTGTTCTAACTTGGGCCATGACATCCCCCTTGGGCGTCAGTGCCCAAGAGGGGGGGGAAGTAAAACGTCAGTCAATAGACGACGCTAAGTAAAAACCAAAACCCGTTTTCGGATCTGAAATCAGGTATAGGGAGCACCAGGACCTGCTGGATCGGGCTGGAGCTTGAGTGCTTGAGATGTTTCATTGTCAGGGTTGCCGTCAGATTCAGTTGGCTTGTGCTTGAATATCAAAATACCGTCGACTTTGATCCAATTCAGGAGCAGCAGTCGAGCTTTGAAACTCACTCCCAACTGCCCTGCGTTAGTGCCTTTGGAGTATGTGAACGTATCCAGCCAAGGGTCACCAAGACGAAAGCCCACCAGTACTTTCATGTTTTCTTCGAGCGCTTTGGCACATCCGCGGACCAATTGTTTTGCCTCCTCACCGGTGACCCGTAGATCGAACCGACGATACTCCGGACTACTAATGGGGCCGTTTAGAGCAACAATGTCGCACGCTAGGAATGATTGACCTTTCTTAACCTTCACCTCGCGTATGCGATTGAGATAACCAACACCTGTGATATGAAGATCGAAGTACGACTCGTCGCCGATTGGATTACTCAAGATATGCCTCCAGATTAAAAAGTTATGGAGGCTTCGATCCCGATAGGGGACGACAGCCCCCAGTGGGTAAATGGGTCAGATGACCCTGGAAAATGATGTTTTGAACTACCAGGCGTGGTAGTGCATGATCAGCCCGGCGATGACATCGCGCTGTTCAAAAGTCAAAACTCCAAGGTCAGATAAACCTCTGACACCCGACTGCTTGAGCAGGCTGCTTCCTTCCTCCGCGTTGAAAAAGCTGACCAATGCTGCGAGGAAAACCCGCTCTTGGTGAGTCAAAATCTCGAAGTTGTTCTTGACCACTTGCATGTTGGGACGCAAATGCCACCTGCAGTCGGATTTTTTGAATCCTTCTTGACTGCCATCGCCAAAGAAGCGAAGACCAGCGATTCCAACACCCTTTTTCCAGGCAAAGAAGAAAGCGACCGAGGGACTGCAGACGGAAGGTCTGTTCACGGGCGTTTGCAGCGATTGCGTGGAGAGTTGGGACAGGGACGTTTTCATGGGTTAACTCCTGAAGATCAAATGAAGCGCTATCCAAAAGGGCTTGCGCTGCGAGAGACAGGCATCAACGCCGATTAAGGCGTACATCCGCAAAAATGATGCTGAGCGGACTGGGCAAGGTCGGCGTGAAGTTCTCACGTCGCAGCCTTGAAGACCTCGGCTGCCTGGGCAGACACTGATCCAGAATCAGTGATGCGAGGCCCAAGAATGCTTCTCGCGTTTTCAGGTGTCAGCGATCAATGCCTTCAGCTTCATTCCCGGATTTTGATAGTTCTGCCAGCAGCCGTTTACCGATCCAGACAAGGCAAGGTACGGCCATGGTGTTGCCGATGGCGGTATAACGAGGGCCATCGGCAGCCATCAATATCCAGCCGGTTTCTGTAGGCTCCCAAACATCCTCGGGGCGGCTGCGGCTAACGCGCTTTTGCGCGTAATGACGGCGAGGGATACGTGTGTAGCCACTGGGTAGTCCTTGAAGGCGCTCGCATTCCTGAGGCAGTAATCGCCGTGCTCTATGACGAATCCTTTTGAGGATCGCAGAGCTGTTTGTTGAGGCATTGCGATCTATTCCACCATCAGTTGGAATGCTTGCTGTATCAACGCTTGAACAAACAACAATCGCAACATCGTGGTTGCATGTCAGGGTAGGGCAGCACTCAAGGTTTGCTTCCGCGCCGCCCTGACCGCTCGACATTCCATAGGAGTTGGTGAATGCCCGTACCTCTAGTCCATCTCCGTGTGCGTGAGTGCTTGTTTCAGAATCGCCGGGAGCATCCGTTTGCGGCGTGCGGTCCGGCGCAATATCCCGGCGCGGGCTTTCGGACTCAAAAAGTACCGCGGCGGGATCGAAGTCCTTTCGAGCACTTGCGACAAGAAACACACGACGGCGTCGTTGGGCCACGCCGAAATATTGGGCATCCAAGATGCGCCACGCGACTGTTCTTTGTGGACCAAACACAATACCTGCGTGCGACCATGTCGCCCTTGGCGGAAGCAGTTCGCATTCTTCACCAGCCAATGCTCCAAGAAGGCAGCCGAAGGCGTTTCGCTTGTCACTGAGCACGCCGGGGACGTTTTCCCAGACAACAATTGACTTGGGTTCTCGACGGCGGTTTCGGACTTCATCGATGGCATTAGCAAGCTCCACAAACTTCAAACTCAACGCGCCTCTGGGTGCTGAAAGACCTGCACGAAACCCTGCCACGCTGAAGTCTTGACAGGGAGTACCGCCGATGAGAACGGGTGGAGCCGGTATGGTTTCATTGAGTACCTTGTCGCTGAGTAGCGTCATGTCACCCAGATTCGGAACACCCGGGTAGTGATGGGCCAATACTGCACTGGGGAAGGCATCGATTTCAGAGAACCAGACGGGCTTCAATCCGAGCGGCTGCCAGGCGACGCTTACTGCTTCAATGCCACTACACACGCTTGCGTACTGGGGGTAATTCTTAGGGTGTTTCATATGCTATTCCTTCGCTGTTGCGCGTCGTTTTCAGCCTTTGCAGTGCCGATACGGCGCAGTGGGAGAGAAGGGAAAAAGGGGCCGAATTGAGCTTCGGCTCGGAACCAAGGAGCCACCCATGAGCTGCACAACGCATAGCGGGCGTCATTTCCATACGCTGTTACAGATGTCATGCCCGACTCCTCTAATGGCTTGAGTCGGTATCGTGAGGCACACATCCGCGTACAAAAGGCACCCGTTGTTTGACCGGTGGGTACCGGCACTGATTACGTCTTCCCTGAAGGGTCTCCTTATGGCCTTCTGTACTGGAGGCCATAAGGAGACCCTTCAGGTCAGCTTCAACCAACTTCGATAAGCTGCTGGCACAGCTAGGACTGAAAAGCCTTTCCCGCCGTTACTGCCAACGGCATAGTAGGCGTGCACGCCATTTCAGAAAGGAAGCGCGTGCTAGGGCAAAATCGCTCAGCCACCTTTAGGCGGTGAGCGACGACGCGTTCTACGGTGAGTTGTGGTCAGTGTTTGCTTGGCAATCGGTAAAACACCGTGGCAATCCGGGTAACGACTGCATGACCAGAACGCTCCATGTTTGCCGTTTCGCTGTCGCATGCTTGCCCCACAAAGAGGGCAATTCGGACCACCCGGCGTGTGGAGCGACAGTGTTGTTGTTCGATAGTGCTCAACAAGTTGCGTGACCCAGACGGTTTGCTTGGCGACAAAACACTCCAGCGTCAGTTGGCCGGCTTCAATTTTATCGAATGCCTGCTCCCATATCGCGGTAGTGGCCGGATCTGCAATAGCCGCGGGTACTGCATCGATGACGGTGTACGCGGCGTCCGCTGCGTGTATTGAACGCCCCTTTGTGTAGAGATAACCACGGTTCAAAAGTCCGCTGATGACGTTCGCACGTGTTGCCTCTGTACCTATGCCCGCGGTGTCCTTCAACGTTTGCTTAAACCGAGGATCCGTTACGAGCTTGGCCACGTTTTTCATGGCCTTGATCAGTTCACCCTGGGTATAGGCTCTGGGCGCCCTTGTCTTGAGTGCGTGGAGCTGGAAGCACTGGATCAAGCATTGATCATCAACAGTCAGTGCTGGCAATACCTGCCCACGCTCGGCTGCGTCATTCTCATCGACGATCAACCCCTCCATTGCATTACGCCAGCCCTTGACCACGATGCGCTTGCCGTTAGCTTGCAACCCATGGCCTTTGCAAACCAGTTGTGCGCAGGTTCGGTCATATTCGTAGTGGGGCAGGAACTGGACCAGGAAGTGAGCACTGACCAGGCCGTATACCAAGCGTTCTTTCTCGTTCAGATACTCTAAACGTACAGGCTCAAGTGTCGGGATGATGCCGTGGTGAGCACCTATTTTTCCGTCATCCCAAGCGCGAGAGCGTTGCTGAATATTCGCAGACTGAGCCAGCTCTTGAAGACTCGGGTCACTACTGACCATCGCTTTTAAGATATCTTTTGCTTCAGCCAACATGCTTTCAGGTAGGTAGCCTGAGTCAGTTCTGGGATAGGTGATTGCCTTGTGGGACTCATAGAGCGATTGAGCAATATCTAACGTTTCCTGCACACCAAAACCAAACCGGCGTGAACAAACTTGTTGCAATGTACTTAAATCGAACGGTAGCGGCGGAGCTTCACGAACTCTGTCCGTCTCTACGGCCAAAACCTTGGAATTTTGAGCCTGCTTCAGATCTTGAAGGGCGGCTTGCGCTACAGCTTGCCGGATACAGCGACCAGAGCTGTCGGCAGCACTCTCGGGGACCATCCACTGTGCCGAAAAAATTGTTCCAGCAAAGCACAACTGAATCTCAATGCTCCAAAAAGGCGCGGGTACAAAGCGTTCAATTTCACGATCACGATCGACCACCATTCTTAACGTTGGTGTCTGCACTCGCCCCACTGATAAAACACCCTCAAGACCACTGCGCCGACCTAGCAATGTGAACATCCGGCTCATATTCATCCCGATCAGCCAGTCTGCGCGTGCGCGGGCTAATGCAGAGTGGTAGAGCGGCAAGGTTTCACCGGCTGGCCTCAAACAAGAAAGCGCCTTACGTATAGAAGCGTCATTGAGCGCCGACAGCCACAAGCGAAAAACTGTGCCCTTGTACTGGAACAGATCAAGCAACTCCCGAGCGATCATTTCACCTTCCCGATCGGCGTCTGTTGCGATGACAAGCTCACGCGACTGAGACAGCATCTGTTTGACGATCTTGTATTGAACGGCAGTGTCTTTTTTTACCTCGACGCGCCAGGTCGTGGGAATAATCGGCAAGTCATCGATTGACCAGCGCTTGAAGCGCTGGTCATAAGCTTCCGGTGGCGCTGCTTCAACCAAGTGTCCGATGCACCAGGTCACTGCGACGGCATTACCGTTGTAGCATCCGTTGCCCCGTTGATTGGCGCCCACCACTCGGGCGATATCTTTGCCCTGAGAGGGTTTTTCACACAGAAAAAGTCGCATGTCATGACCTGAAGTTTCACTGAATGACGTACGAAGTTCACCGCGTGTGGGGATTGGCAGCGAGGATAAAAATGAATTTCGCTGTGCCCCATTCATGTCAGGCAGTAGCGGTCATCCGTGGGGTAGGAAAAACAGTCGAGAGTCCTTGCAACAGAAGCTTCGTCCTGTGCCGCCGCGCGAACGAGCATGGACGTCGGTGGACTGATGGCCGTGCAGAAGGAGGGCAGATGGGGTAATGGAGCGACTGTTCGCTGGTCCAGTCGCTCACGTGAGAAGGTGTTGAATCAATGCGGGTGTTCGCGGCTCTCAGCAATCGGACGGTTTTGTCCCGAGCGTCACGGTTTCTAACCGATAGGGCAGTATGCCCACCCGCCGAGCCTCGATTTTGAACGTCACCCGAGTATTCTCGTCCGCGTCCTCCCATTCCTCTTTGACCGTGCGGCCCTCGACCAGCACACGCATCCCTTTTTGATACAGGCTGCTCCAACGCTCCGCATCGCGATGCCAGATTTCGACAGGCGCCCAGAATCCGCCCCGGTCTTCAAACTTGTCCTTGTTCGGTACAGGATTATCGAAGTAGATATTCAGGCGAAGCAGACGCCGTGGCTCGTCGTTTCGATTGTTGAACTCCCGAAACTCGGGCACGGAACCAATATTGCCTTCACCAAAAAAATGGGTGCTCATCAGTTGTTCTCCGATGTAATTGCGCGTTCATTGAGGCAGCCTTGATAGATCGCTGCTGCCTCCGCCATCTTGTTGGCGCAGTCCTGAGCCTGGCGGGCCAGCGTATGGGTCAGACTGATTTGCATGTTGAGCAAGATCCGTTGTTGCTCCATCGCATAGAGGTCATCAATCAACAGGTTTGGTGTTTCCTTGTTCTCCATGCATCGTATCCAAAGCTCGACGCCCATGGTCGTTCGCTCGGGGTTTCGCCAGCGCAGGTAGGTCAACCCTGCGCCCGTCATGTGAGGCGTGAGCTGGGCCTGCAGCAGGTTGAATGGATAGTGACGCGCTTGTACCAGGACACTTTCCATCGCCAGCCTGATCAGCCCGTCACGAATGCCAATGCATCGACTGGCCCAGTCCTCCAGATCCCCCTTACCTTTAAACGGCTCGAAAAGGCCTTTTAGGTAGGCTGTCTGTTCCAGTTGCTCAAAGTCGCTTTGTTGCAGTGGGCGAAAGTAGTGAAGTCCCATCAGCGCTGCTCCTGTGTCGGGATAACTACCTGAGCGTCATGTTCTAAGACACGGGTTTGATCAAAGCTGCCAGTTGGCGCGTCAACATCGGCCTCATTAGTGTCTGGATGCTCCGCATCAGCAGCGGGCGGCCGCACCAGCGGTGGGGCGAACCGCGAGCGCGCTGATCCCTCAAGCACGTCCTGGGGCACATCGCCAAAACGCTCTCTGGCTTTTAGCGCCGCTGGGTTATTGGATATGTAATCGCCACGCTTCACGCCTGAGGCTTTGAATTGCTGAGCCAGACTGAACAAACTGCGTAGCGCATGAGCGCCTTCGTTGAGCAGGTGCTCAAGGGTGCGACGATCTATCAGTGCAGTGTGATGGGCTAGAATCAGGCGTCGTGCCAGGTCGTCATAGTCCGCCAGTAAGTACACGGCCATGAAACCAAGCTGTGCATTGACGAAAAGAGGCAGTCGGACCGGGTGCACATTGAGGTTTTCTCCCATGCTCAGGGCTTCAGGAACTTCGGAAAGTGCAAGATCAATTTGTTCACGAAGCACTTGGATAGATGCTTTGGTGACATTCAGTTTTTCTTCGATTCGAAGCATCCACACATCCGCGTAGGGATCATCCAATTCGGCGGCGCGCTTCATTTTGTTCATGACGGCGATGAAGCCATTGAGCCCAATGATTGTGGCCCGACCCTGCGAGGCGTCGCGGCCATGCCAAATTCGAGATGCGTGATGGGTATGCAGCGTCAGTTGCATGCTGCTGCGCAACGTACCCAGGTTCAGTTGCAGATCATTCGCCATAGAAAGACACCCACGGAACAATGGAAGGGTGCCCAGCTTTGGGGTGCCGGCCGGCGCTGTCTGTGAACAAAGTGCAAGCCGCCCAAGCCTGATTTAGCTATCCCCAGGGGATAGGTACCAGAGTGGTCAGCATCCGACGTCAACGCGCCCACTCTTTAAACGGTCGCGGGATGATCCACACACGATAGGTATACGTGCTGTGCTCCCGAAGCCAGCATCAGACCAACCCCTGAGCGATCCAATCCTGAACTGTTGACCAGATCACTGAGGCGGGCAGTGAAAGCTCTTGGGCCAAGTCGAGCGCAAGGTCCAGCATGGCAGCGTCGTCCTGCAGATCGATACGACGGGCTTTCAACTGTGGATGCCATTGCTGCCAAAGCAGCGTGTCTTGTTCCTCGCTGAGTGCCGGGTGCCGCCCCTTGCGTTTGGGCAGTCCAAGCACATCTCGTCGAAGCGCCACTTCCTGGTGGGTCAGTCCGTAGAACTTGCTCACCATTTCTGTGCTGGCACCCAGACGCAGCATCCGATCAACGATAAAGATTTCCTGCTCTACACCCTCTACCTGCGTGAGAATCCGCTGCAAAACATTGCGGTTGATTTGAACAGTGCACCAAGGCACTCGTGCGTTCAGAAGAACGCTGAGTAACGCCGGTTCCTTTAGAGCCGCCAGATCTTCATCAGCGAATCCCATTGTCTTGCAACGACGTAGCTGGCCGTTACGCAGATCGTGTAGCGCTTGAGCAATGACGGCCTGATTGATGGGGTGAGGTGAAGTCACACGTCCTCCTTTGAATACATCGTGGCTGTAGGGCCCGCTTCTGACTTGTGATCAATAAGGCGGCGGGCCAGTCGAATCAGACGAAAAAGCTTTACCAGGCTCGCGTCGCTCAAGCGATCTGAATGAGAAGCGGATTGTGTAGAGCCCACCAAAAGTGGCCCGATGTTTACAGGGGCCAAGGACGAGGCCACTCCTGTCGTCAATGTTTGCAGTAAGTCGACCAAACTTGAGGCCGATATTTGGTCGGGTGCTTCATCGCGGTCACAGCGAAATCCGATGCCCTCGTCGACTTCAGTGATGAGGTCGACCTTTGCCATGTCCTGGCAAATCTCGCGAGCAAATTGGCTGATATGGGTTCTTAGCCGCTTCGGCTCATCCAGGTCTGGTTCGATGTCCCAGATGTCCGAAATCGGGAACAGACTTCCTTGTGAAAAGGGATGGATGTCAGCGGCCGGTGAGGACTCTCCCGAGACGCATTGTTCGACAGCTATCAGGGCCGAAGCAGCATCCTCGCAATTTTTGGGAATGCTGCAATCAGGCAAATCAACAGGCACCGGGTTATCAGCACATTGCTCAGGGGCGGACAACGTCGCCTTGTTATGACCGGGATCATCCGAACTCAGCGCCAGCCGTTCTGGTATTGGTTTAGATGGAGGCGCAGCCATTAACGCCTGTTCACGCGTTGCGCTCGACTCCGATTCGAGCACCAATGTGTCGTAGTCCATGCCGAGAAACTCAGCCATCTGGCCGACGATCTCATCCTCTACACGCGCGCTGTTGAACTCGCAGGTGCGGTCGTCAAACATCAACAAAACATCATGAAAAAGTGATGAGAAATCGGTCCCAACGCTCTTTCCCTTGACGTGCTTCTCCCAAATTCTGAAGTAGGATCGACGCATAACCGCCAAGCGCTCCACCTGATGACGACCAAGCCCTGCATACAACACGTTAGGTATTGCAGGCAGCAAAAAATCGACAGCATCACGCATGCGGCTGATATGAGATTGCTGCACTGGATATCCGTCCGCCGTTAGTCGCCTGGAAAGTTCGGATTGAGAGAGACGTGTACCGCACTCCTGTTCGTACAGTTCTTTGGCCTTTTCCACGCCAAGCGCGCGTTCGATGAAGGTCAGTCCACCACGCAGTTCATTTTCAGCCAGGTGCCCGGTTAACGCCAAAATCTCACCACGTTTTGACCAGGGTCGGAACAAGCATGACAGGTGAAAATACCGGTCGTTTCTGGTCTCAGACCAAAGTTCGCGCAGAATCGATAACCGGGTATTGCCACCGTTTCGAATACGAAAGCAATGCTCACCTGGGCGTCGAGTAATGGGAGGAGGGGCGTCAAGTCCTCGCTCCCGTATGGAGGCTTTGATCTCATCGTATTTCGGATTGCGCGTGACCCTGGGGTTGAGGTCATAGGGACTCAATTGATCGAGCGTTACGATCATGGGGGTGTCGACCTCAGGGTCAGCCATGACGTGAGATTGTCTAGTACCAACTACCTCCGGCACGCTTGCTGGTGGCTTATTGGATGAAGTCGATTGCGGTGAGACGCTCATGACCTTCCTCAGCCACGCTCTTTAAGTCGATCGGCAATCCATTGATCAACTTCCATTGCATCCCACCCAACAGCCCTGGCACCGAGCCGCACAGACTTCGGGAATTTCCCTTGCCCCATGAGGACATAGATAAATGCTCGTTTCAGGCCGGTTTTTTGTTCAACGTCCAGGCGCCGTAGAATGCGACGCTCTGGAAGTGAAGGCGGCTGCTCAGTATTCAACGACATCACAAAATCTCCTTTATGTTCAGAAGCAACTGATGAAAGTGTGCACATTCAACGCATCGAGAAAAGGCAAGTCACTGCAGATGCAGTGGAGCTATCTGTATTTGCCGTCTTCATGAATAAGCGCTCAATTGACGTTTGGCGTCCGCGAATTTGGCCCACAATGTGCGCTCCGTAATACCTTGGCGGCCACTGTGGTGCGCGATCAATGCGCTGATGACTGATTCGAGCGTGTTGAAGACCGAATATCGGATGCCGCCGGGTGAATGCCCCAGCAACAACGTCAACAAGGCTCCAATGATGTTCAGGTAGGTGGTTTCAGCTCTGCTGTTCAATCGAAGCTGAGACTCTTCCTGGCTGGTTCTCTGACGAGTCACAGATTGCGACGAGAGTGAGTGAATTTGCTGCAAGAGCATTTGAGCGGCTGCCTGATCGATGGCCTGTATCGGCAAACGTTCTGACTCGTCGAACAGGAACGCCGGTTTTTGAGCCGGGTAAGCCAATGCTATCCAGCGCTTCACGTCCACGTGTCGAACTGTCAGTTCAGGCGAAGTCAGTAAGGCAGAATCGTTTTGGGTTATACCGGCTTTGCCGTAGGGCAACTCCCCATGCCGCATCGCATCGAGAAGGCGTTCGAGATTCAAGTTCAGTAGCGGCCAATCGCCGGAAACTCCGGCTGTGAGGGCAGTGCCTTGCGACGCTTGCTCGAGAATCTCAGGCTCGTGCTCAAGCAAATCGCTCCAGCGAATCGCCACTTCTATCGGGTTGTAGAAGACCTTGGTTGCATTGAGGGGGGTAAATTGGTTCATGAGTCGTTCCATGGCTTGCGATACCTGTCCATGGAACTCTCGGCCGTGATTTGGTGAAAGACTTAATAGGTCTTCAGTCTTGCTCACTTTGATGCTGGACAGATCAAGACCTGCTGGGTCAGAAGTCATTCGCCAGCACATTGTGGAGCACGAGTGCCCGGTAGCACTGGGTTGTCGTCAGCTTGACCCTTTTTCAGTCTTGCCTGAGACCTAATTAGTCACATTGAACTGAACGGCTCGGCGGCTCGATACCCAACTCGAAATCAGATTCGGTCACTCTGGCGATAAAACGGCGCAGGTGTTCGCTGGGGCTATGGTTGACGTAGAGCAAATAACTCGTGAGCAAAGGAGGCTCTCCCGCCAAGGGGCGGGTGACAATTTCGGAGCTCTGGCAGAGAGCCATTTGTGCCTTGCATGCCAGACCCAGGCCGTAACCTGCTGCTACCAACGAGAGCATTACTTCGTGGCTGGACACACGTTCAGCCACGATTACAGGTACGTGCACTTGATGAAGCAAATGTTCGATTTGCTCTGACAATCCTGCGTGTGTCTTGGGGTCAAACAGCACGAGGGGATAGCGCATGGCTTCTTTCAGTGGGATCTGCTTGCGCGCCAGTAATGGATGACGCGCAGGCATAGCGACAGTCAGAGGCGTCTGCCATACAGCAGTTGCAGCCAAGCCCTCGCCGACTTCTTTCGAACGTGCAAACCCCACATCGAATGAGTCCTCCCGAAGGCCTCTGAGTTGCTGGGTAAGTGACACCTCGTAAAGGCGAATTTCCATCTCTGGCTCCTCCTCTCGACAACGGGCGAGGAGGGCGGACAATCGCTGGGGCAATACTCCGTCAGAGATCGCAATGCGCAACGTTCTGCGATAACCGGCCACCGCGGCTTGTACGTTCCTGCGTGCTTGTTCCACTGCCAGGAAAATACGCCGAACATCTGTGGCGAGCACTTCACCTGGCCATGTGAGTCGAGTACCACGTGGTCCGCGATCAAACAGTTGAGTGCCGAACTCAGATTCCAGCTCCTTGATGGTTCTTGAAAGCGGCGATTGCTCGATATGCAAACGTTCTGCCGCACGTGCGAAATGAAGCTCCTCTGCAACAGCCAGAAAGCCGCGTAGATGTCGAAGTTCCAAAAATGGCTCCTTAGCCATCGCTCAACTGCAGAAGCAAATTGAGCGGGCGTGTTTGATGACATGTATTGCTACGAGGTTGTGCGGGAGTTCACGATCGCGATCGAAGCTGCTCGAGCAGATCCAACCCGTCCTGCAGAGGAAGGTAGGCGGAAAGAATCAAACGATAAAAGTCATCACAGTGCGCATGCTGCAACGGCATCGACGTCAAGGTCTCTAGTAGACCGGTGCCGGCGCGAATTCGGAGAAGTGCGTTTTCGAGAAGCTGTGTTGCATCGGCGGCACTGTCTATCGAGAGAACAGACGTGGGGGTGGCGTTGGCTTTGAGTGGGCGATAACGATCCATGTTTCAACAACTCCTTGGTTTACGGCATGCCTGCTCAAGAGAGAGCAGCGTGTGAGATGAAGGTGCGAGGGGAATTTGGCCTTAACTTCTGTAGGATTTTTCAATCCAAGTGGTAGGGGAATTCGTCTTGCGATGAGTGGACGATTAGCTCGCTAATTCGTAAGTAATATTTGGTCATTGTCCGATGCGGCGCAATTGCGCGAGTAGTTCGAAACGGACGCTATTTACTGCTATTTTTGCGCCAATCTGCGGTATCGCGACTTAGTAACGAACGAATGCGTCAGTATCTCTCTTCAAATTTAAAACACCTCTGCAGCCACTACCGGTCCATTTCAGATGTGTGCAACAGGCTGAAAATCCATCGTGGACAATTCAATAAATACCTGGCCGGAAGCAGCTTCCCATCGCCCTTCAACCTTAAGCACATCTGTGATTTTTTTGGTGTAGAGGCGCACGAAATCAACCTGCCACCAGAGCAATTTCTACGATTGGTGAGCAGCCGAACACCCAAGCCAACCTTGTCAATGATTACGGCACCACAGAAGGCCGTTGAGCATTTGCGCCAACGTTCCTCATCCCGCCTTCAGGACTTGGTAGGCCACTACCATGAGTACGCCTATTCAATGTCGCATCAAGGCCGCATCTTATGTTCGTTGGTGAGCGTCGAAGAGCTCGATGGGCATTTTGTCTATGAGCGAGTAGAGCCGTTAGCAAATCACAACAACGACCTCAACAGCACCAATTGCCACCGCTATCAGGGGGTTGCCTACTACCTCGGAGATCGGCTGTTTCTGATCGACTACGAATCGTTCGCTACGAGTGAAATCAATCAAACCATTCTGGTTCCCAGCCTTAAGACCAGAAATGCGAGGCTCAACGGACTGAAAATGGGGGTCACTTCATGTGATCATCGAGTTCCCGTCTGCTCCCGAGTGGTGTGGAACTCATTAGGTACAAGGGCGTGTAGCCAGGAGGCCTTTCGAAAGGTTCGGGAATACCAAGATGACGATCAGGAACTCGATTCTGATTTGAAGGCACGACTGGCCAATGCACAGGTCATTGATGGGTTGTTTCGTATAATTTAAGCGAGTAGGGCTTCGAACTTCTTAGATATCACTCCTCATGCCCAATCGCCGAACGACTTTACTCGTCTCGTCGATTGACGGCCGAGTTGACGGCGCCCGAGGTATAGCGGGTACCGCTTCGTATATGAGGAAAAGGATGACGTGCCTCCTGACCAGTTGTAATTCGCTTTGGCGGTAGTCTCGCGACCCTGGCTGTAAAAGTTCGCGGGGCCTTTGGTGGTCTTGTGGTTGAAGGCGGAATCGAACAGGGTGGTGCCATTGCTGATGAAGAATATTTTGATTCCGCCGACCAGAAAGAGGGTGACGATGAAGGAGAGAAAGCAGTAGGCAGCTTGGAGTCGCACTGTCCCAGTTCGCGCCCGGCGACAACGATATGGGCGATGCTTGGCGAAGTACCGAATAGCAATCAGCCTGCGTGGGTATGTTTGGACAGCACAGAAACTCGTTTTTCGGCCAATCCTTAAAGAAGAAGCCACCTGTACAGGTGGCTTCAACGGATTTCTCTAATGGAAGATGAATCAGTTGAGCAGACTCATCGCTCCTACAATCGCAATGACTGTAACGACCATCATTGTTGCGATCCGGACAGTTAGCGTCTCAGCCAGATGAGCAATTTCCAGCCGAGTTCGATCAATTTCCGACTGCAACTTCAAATTTTCGGACATTAGGCCGTCATGAGCCTTCATGACGTCAAATTTGGTCGCAAGAAGAGTTCGCATATCCGACTCCATGGCTTCAGCAAAAGCATGGGCTTTGGCATCAGGAATGTTGATTGCGATAAGCGCGCGGTACAGAGCCAGCTCTGTTTTCATTAAGACCTCCAATCGGTAAAGAGGTCTTCCCCATGACGGGGAAGACCCGTCGTGGGTGGGAAAGCATGCTTCCATCGACTCGAAATCGACTGATCACAAGAGGAAGCTGTTGCGGTCGTTGGGAAAACACACAACTGAACGTGCTGTCGGTATTTTCACGCGATAAAAAATGCTTTAGCGAATATTACGTTGACTGCTGGACAGTCATCAGTGAATGAACTTTATTCCCGCAATCAGAATGCCAGCGAGGGCAGACATCATTACGCCCATTCGGACAGTCAACTTCAGTTCCAATTTAGATATATCTGCTTTCACATCGCTTCGAAGCGCAGCGATGTCAGTTTTCACATCGCCACGAAGCGTGGTCAGGTCTGATTTTGTTGCAAGGAAAGTATTCAAATCGGACTCCAGTGCTTGGATGACTGCTTCAGCTTTGGGCTCAGACACATTGATCGAAACCAGTGCCTGGTACAGAGCCAGATCCATTTTCATTAAGGCCTCCAAAAAAACAAAAAGGCCTGCCCCCATGACGGGGGAGGCCCGTCGTGGGGTAGATGAATCATGCTTCCATCGACAAGGTGTCGACTGTTCACACTTCCGAAAGCTGAGCGAACATTGGGCTGGATCCTGCGGTAATCCGCAGCGCCGCCTAAAAGATCCAGACGGCTGGGCATGTAGCTGATCTTGTCAGCAAGACACGGTCTCAAAATGCGGATCTACGAGCGGACTGTCAATTAGACGCTGGTTACTTCGTGTTTCTCACCGTAGTCGGGCAATGCAATGAAGTGTTAGCAGAGTACTCTCTGCCTGCTGTTCGCGGAAAAATCCTTGATATCACTCGCGTGCTAATACGCTGATCGCCTCAGACGTCGAACTCCGAACGTTGAACGACTTCGTTTACGCAGCCTAATCAATAAGCTGTTCACGCAGAGCCGCAGCGCTGCCGGCAGCCGCAGCATCGTGTCGTTGATGAAGGAAGATGGCGATCAAATCGGACGGTTCAAGGTGCGTGGTGGGATCTGGCGTTAGTCAGCAAAGGCGAATTCAACCGGTCGTCGCGGCACCGTTGTTCGAGGGGTTTATGGGACGACCTGCAGGCTGGATGCAGAAGTTGACGGTTCGAGAAGCGCACCGAGACCAGCCATTACCTGATGCATCGGTACAACTGGATTCGACCCCATCAATTCAACGGTGGGCTGGCACCATGCTCAGGCCGAGAAAAAACTTAACGTCGTGTCCGGGATTAGTTGACCACGACAGTTGCGCTGTCGGTACTTGGGCCGATCAACCAGTCTGGTTAGACCCGGTTTCGGCTCGCGCTTCATCGAGCACCGCGGGATGACGGGCTGCATTCGTGTTGTAAACGCGCTGTCTGAGTTTAAGTTGAACGTAGATGAACGGGACAAATCTGGGCAACGGCGCCGCATCACCAGCTTGTAAAAGCAGCGGTAGTCGTTAACCTGAAGAGAAGCCGCACTGAATCAGTTTCAAACGAAATTGATGGCTTTTTGCTACAAGTTGCTGCCGTGCGCTAAAGTGGCAGTGTCGTATTGTCCCTCAAAAGGATGTGTTTGATTCATGCGTGCCGCTTCGTCAAAAAACATCATCAATTTCAAACTCGTTGAATCTACGCTAAATGATGCCGTTGAAGAGGTGGCATCTACCGTACAAAAAGCGAAGGAAAGACGCGATCAATTGCCGCGGTTGCAACCCACGACCGAGGCCATCGAACTCACCAATTACCTTCGGTTAGCCACGGAAGCGCTGCAGGGGGCTCAACAACGACTTGGTGCCATCAAGGCTGAAAGCCGTTGGGGCAAGCCAATTGCGAAACTTCAAGCGAAAAACGCGGTTAATGCGGCTGCGCGGGTTCTGGCTGAACAGCAAGGCATCGCCGCCAGTCCCAGTGAAACATCGCTTCGCGCGCGACAGGTCGCCCTGCACAATGACCACGTTGCCGACGTGGCGCGGCAGCGCCAGCAGCTAGGTCAGAAGATTGATCAGGTTACACAGTGGCTGACATCGGGCAGAAATCTGCAAGCACAGTTGAGCCTGTTGAAACAGACGCTGTGGCGCCATGGCTGGGTCAGCGCCAACACAGCGGCGGTGCTTGAGCAAATGCATCACCAACTGATGCAACGCGACTTCGCGGCTGCGCTTGAGGAAGGCAAAAAGTTGATTTTTCAGGTGATGCCTGCCCCGCAGACACTCGCAGAATGGGGGGGAGAAGCCCAGCACTTCCTGAAGCAAGCGCGCAGCGAAGGCGGGGTAGGGTTCACGGCATTGGCCTCTTTCGGCCCCATCGTCAGCGATGCCACAGCGCTGGTACTGGCAGGTTGCACTTCGTCTGTTCGACAAGCCGTCCTGCAAGACCAGGAACCGGTGGATCGCTGGTACCACCTGGCGGACCAATTAACCCGCCCTGAACAGGTCGTGCACTGGCTGCAATGGGCGGTGTACTGGGCCTGTTTTCAAACCGCCCAAGGGTTTGCCAAGGACATGTCACTGGCCGAGGCGCACGAGGAGCATTCTACGGGTGCCTTTCTGCACAGCTTTCGCACGGAAGTTGGACAATGGGCGGGGCGGAAGGTCGACGCCATGGGTTTTCCGCAGGTGACGTCTTTCATGGGAACGCTTGCGTTGGGTGGAACTGCGGCCGAAGCCCGCCTGGGGGCGGATTTCGGCATTATTGTGGAAATTAATGTCGGCGGTCTGGTCGTGCGCAAAGTCGCCTTGGTACAGGGCAAAATCAGCAAAAATGGTATAGCGGACATTGGCAGCCCGGCCAGCGGCCCGCTAAAGCTGACCCAGTTACAAAAACTGAATGACCCGCAGCGAGACTTTTATGTGTTTTACCACCGTGGATTACGGCAGGCGAGTGTCCCCTGGCCGACGCTTAACCGTGTGAGCACATTAGTCTCGCAGGCCACTGATTTGAAAGCTGGGTCCATCAAGGTTCTGACTCGCGAACGCGGTTGGGACTGGCCCGCTTTCATTGCTTTTGGTTTGTGCAGCGATACCAGTGGGGTAGGGCGCCAACTCAAAGACGATGAAGACGCTCTGGATGTTCTGAGCGGTGGCCATCGCCAGCTTCTCCCCAGTCGACTGATCGTGGTGGCAGCAGGGGGCGGAGACTACAGCCTGGATCTCCAGCAGCGAGTACATCAGCATTACTCCAATCTTGGTACCAACTATCGGCGCACTATGGAGAAATATGATGGGCCTGAAATGAAAGGGCCACGCTGACGTTGAGTGTGGGCACACGCGGAGCATCCCTGACTGATTTCAGACTAATTAAAACGCCGGACATGGCGATCAGGAGCGATCCTGGACGTCTCAACCGGCAGACGCCACCGCGTGAACAGGGAGAGCGCTTTGAGCGTGAAGATCAGCTTTGACAATGAGTTGGCCGTTGCCAGCATCCCGCTGGCCGGTTGGGCTCCGCCGCTGGTCGAGCACCTGGCACGTTACTTTGATGTGCACGAGGGCTTGCTTCGGCTGGACTATGCTCACTTGTCTGCCGAGAACACCAGCGTTGCGTGGGATTGGCTGGTAACGTCGCTACCCGAACGCGAGAAATTTACGGTCAAATTCGAGCACGCCGCACGGCAGGGGGCCATAACACTGACCCTTGCCATCCTCGGGCACGGCTCCCTCGGGATCCAAGGTTCATCGTCCATCTTGGACGAGGATGCCTACGGAGGGGCAGGAGCTGCCTTCAGGACGGACGCGCTTGAAGGCGAATCCCGGGCCTTGCGCGAAATCATCATGGCGGCGATCGCGCCCCGTGAGATATGGGTGCGTTGGCTGCTTGATGCTCAATCCTCTGATCGGTCTCGCTTCTTGGACGATCGGGAGATCATGGCGGCCCTCGTGGCCAGTGTATCGGAGGATGATTGCTTCGATGGCCTACAACTGCTCGCCCCAGGTCAGGGTGAAAATAGCTGGGCTTTCGAGCAACTGGTCGAACAGCATTGGCAGTATATACGCGCCTACCTGGAGGCCAGTGTCGATTCAGACACCAATGTGCCTGATGTCGTCTTCTTGCTGTATACGCATTCGCCGAAGGTGCAGGCGTCACGGTGGGCATGCGAGCTGGTTCTTAATCGAGTCGATCCAAGAGCGTTTCCTCGACTGATCCAGCACTGCCGCACGATCGTGGCGGACGATGTGCGCAGTCTGTTCCTGCGCTGGCATTTCCACCCCGATCAATCCAGCACAGGCCGCCTGAACTTTTCCAAGCCTGGCAAGCTTTCCGATTGCTGTTACGCGGGGGGCGCTACCAAATCCGATGTGAGTCTTACCTGACGAGAATCGAGCACACCGCGCCCTATGAAAAATTGCTCACCTTGATCGCAATTATTCCAAGGTTTTTGACGTTCCTGAGCCACACCCTATGGAACACCGTGATGCCTTCATCCACTGCAAAGCGAATTCTCGCGGAATGAGTCGCAGCTTCCTTAATAGCCATGGCTCCGTCAGTCAGCAGTGTCGATCATCACCAGGGAGACGTTTTCGCTAGGGAAGTTTGGATGATTCAACAGCAACGGAACGACTATATCGTCTGCCGTCGCGCGAGCCCATAGGCCTTGTGGGCCGCCAAGGCGAATCAATTCGATCAATACGGTGTAGGTGCGCGTTAGCAGATGTACCGAGTCCATTCCTTTGAGCATTGTCATCCAAGCGTCCCCCAATCCGGGGTAACAACGCAACGTTTTGAATACCGCAAATGTTACGGGTTCTATGATACCGACGCTCCAGGCGGCAACGAACGTTCCATCATTCATTTCATTTGAGAATAACTCGTAGGAAGCTGGGCTACTGCCAGGCCGTCGCAATACCACTACCGCCTTGGCTATTTCCATCAAAAGAAATAACTGGGGAAAAAATCCAATTTCCTTCTTGCTCAAAGGATGCGCAGTCAGCACATGGGAAAGCATAATCCAGGGCAAGATATTGTCGCTGTAATAGGCTTGTTCTACCCCGTCCCCAAGGACATCTTCTTCCCAAGGAAGATCGATGGTTTTGATAGCAAAACGGGTACGGGGCGAACGATTACCTACGACCGGCGTCTGTACTAGGAGTTCTCTGCACAGTGGTATCGGATCAGCACCCGACTCGATTTGCATGACCATGGCACGCGCGGTAATAACCTCACCCATGGGTAGCACTTCCGCTACGTTCATTAACCACTCCATCGCGCTATCGACGTCTGACTCAATCTGTGGCCCCAGTCGAATGGCAATGACGGAAGACAGCTCGCTTACCAACATTTCATAGAAGCCGATTCGAATGACAGGCTGATCATTATGGAAGGCTAGGCGAATCGCCCCACCAGCAGACAAGTACTGTCTTGACTCACTTGAGAGCTCCTCCAAGACCTCTCTACGTAATAGAAACACTCTCGCAGCTTCTAGTTCTAATGCGTCCGAACGGCCGACCTTCAAATAATCCTCAAGCGTCGCACGCGCCAGTTCATGGAAATGAAATCTCATGTCTGTTGTAGCGTACGCTTCACGAACGTAATTTATAAAATCGATCCCGAGTAATGGCGGAGCTTCAACTGCATAGGGCGTAGTCCCGTTACGCTTTTTCAAGGTATTGCAGATCACCGACCGAAGAATCCATGGTCGTCGATAATCATCAGAACGAAAGCTTCCCTCCATCATTGTCACCCCCAACTGCCGGGCAGCAACAATGGCGCTTTCAAACTCTTCATCGTGCAGTGGACCGACCATGATCCTCTCAACCAGCCTTCCTAAAAGTGACTGCATTCTGGCGTTGGGAGAGTGAAGGGTGCGTTCAACCACGGCGTCATCCATGGCCACAACAACGGAAAAACCCCCACGATGAGCGATTCCGACGAGGTCTTCCAGCTCTCTCTTACTGCTTTCGCTGTCGCTCCGATATTGATCGATCAGTATTACCAGCTTCATGTTTTGATCCGGCGGCAAACGCTGCAGCCAGCCGCGAGCCTCATCCGCAGTCAACGACCACCCCAAGGTTTGGCTCAAAGCGTCGGCCAGGCACTGAAAATAGCCATGTCCTCCGTCTTCAACGTACAAAGCTGCAAAAGAGGTCGTATTCGAGGTAGCGGCGATTACCTCACGGAGTACATTGCTTTTGCCGGTCAGCGGCTCACCTTCAAGAATGACGAAACAAGACCTCTTGACCGCCTCCATAATGGTTCTGGCCACCTGACGTGGAATTAGAAACTCCCGGGCAAACGGCAGATGAACGTCGTACAATTCACCGGTCAGCGATTTTATTGCCTCGGCAGTACTTGCCTTCACCAATGCTGACCAGACGTCGCAGCTTGTGCCCATCAATGTCTGCACTGCCTTACGAAGATCATCTGTTGCCAGCAGGCACACATTGTCGATTAACTGGTTGAGCTGGGCTGCAGTCTTGTGATCCGCGTCCCACTCCTGACCATCGTAGGTCCGGTATTTCTTGGTGGTTTCTCCATTGGTGACCACTACCAGCGGGGCCATCGGATCAAGCATTTTTGCATAGGAAAGACCTTGTAATCGATCCTCGTCCTGCAGACCAAGACCTTTGCGTTTCAGCTCCAGAACGGCCAATGGGCGCCCCTGATGTTCGAGAACAATATCGGCACGCCCTGCTTTAGCCCAAGATTGTCCCCCGTCGATCTCAACCTTCGTACCACCAATTTGGAATTTGAACTGCACCTGAAGCTGGATCTCGATGTCGGTGTAGGGAAACGTTTTTTCGATCGCGGCCCGCACAGACGCCTCCAAATCAGCTTCTGTTGAATGCGGCGTCAGTGTTTTTTTGGGCATCGAGCGTCAATTCCATTTTCTGTGGTGGGACCCGCATACTATTTTCACGCTCAAAATGGAGCAATCCAATAATCACCGATTTGGCTTCGCAATAAAGGGTGTGCAAGCAGGGCGCGAGAAATCGTTTTATTATGTTTCCAGGCACCGTCAAACTTTAAGGAATCACGTATGTCTCGTCTCGCAGAATTTCGTAAGCTCGAACAGCAACTGGCCGAGCAGCTCGCAGAACTGGAGTCCATGAAAGGTGACTCCGAGCTGAAAAAAGAAATGGAGTTTGAGAGCAAACTGCGTGCTTTGTTGGCTCAATACGGTTTCAGCCTGAAAAATGTGATCAATTTGCTGGATCCTCAAGCAGGCCGCCGCGCACCAACTACCGAAGCAAAGGCCGGGAGCCGCAAAGCTCGCCGAATAAAGATCTACAAGAATCCGCACAGCGGCGAGGCCGTGGAAACGAAAGGTGGTAACCACAAGATTCTCAAGGAATGGAAAGCTAAATACGGCTCCGACACTGTTGAGAGCTGGCTGACTCAGTGATTTTGGTTTGAGTTCGAAAAGGGCCTACCAGGCCCTTTTTGTTTTGTCGGTTTCTCTTTGGTTTTTTTGTGGTCTGAAATGCTGTAAGGCATAGGCAAATCGCTACTTTTTGCGGCTGAGAGCCACTGCTTATTGGTCTGATTCAAACAATGGTCCAAGCTCATATCGGATAACCACCCGATTGGGGCGGCGCCAATTCGACGAACCCGACAAGTATCACTGCACAGGGAGTTCGAGTCTCAATGTGCCACTTATTTCAGCGGGCACTCATGATTATGCGCATGTGAATGGAGGGTCAGGGCATCCGGTACCTTGGTGCGTTCGAGCCCCCCACGCTCCAGCCACCGGAGGGTCTGCTCATAAGCGCGCTGCAGCAATGACTCGGTCTGATCAAAGTTGAACACCGAGACATCCACGGGGCACAAGGGCGGGACGATGTGCAGGCTGGTGAGCGTGCGGAAGTGTTCGATGTCGCTCACCAATTGGCGCATGCTCATCAGATTGACGGTGTGTAGGGCTAATGCCACCAGGCCTCGAGGCGGTTGCGTGAGGGCGCAACTCACGCCGGTGGGGATGACCACGACGTTGGTGGCGCCCAGGGCTACAGCCGTCGAAATAGGTGTGTTGCTTGACACACCGCCGTCGACCAGAAACTGATCGGCGATTTGTACGCAAGGGAACACCAGCGGGATGGCAGCGCTGGCCAGTAACGCTTGCTCGAGTTCGCCACTGGAAAGAACGGTTTCGACACCACTGAGCAAGTCGGTGGTGACGATGTGCAAGGGCAGTACAGCCTCCTCAATTCGATGAATAGGCAATGCATGACCCAGCAATCGGTGCAACGCCGCCGGCTGCAGCAGAAAGCCACGCCGCTTGATCAGTCCTCTACAGGTATCGAGCCAGGAGAGGGGAAAAATGTCCGCTTTGCTCAGGCCGCGCCAGAAACCGGCGAGCGCCTCGACGCCCTCAGCGTCGGGCCTTGCGGCAAAATAGGCACCGTTGATGGCCCCCACCGAAGCGCCCACCACCATATCGAATCGAACACTGGCCTCGACCAGGGCCGCAGCATGCCCACCTGGACAGCACCCAGGCTGCCACCGCCAGCGAATACGATTGCAGTTTTGGTAACCATGCTCGAAGTCTCTGTGCAGCCATGCGTCGCATCAGTTTAGGTGACGGAATAACGCTATTTACAAGAGGGCCTCTGCATTCATGCCAGGCGTTTCTGATGGTTTTTGAAGCGGCCGGGGCATTGAAAAAAATCGGAGGAGGGTAACGCTGCAGGTAAGAGCAACGCATAGGGGGTAGTGGTCTAATGAAGCACGGCACCCGTTTTAAGACATACCTACCGAAGTGTGCTCATCACGCCGGTTGCTCACACCTAAATATTTGGAGTTGGTTAGATGCCATAGCGCGTGTTCCCACCTGAGGTTATGCAATAGCGTCCGCCCCTGGGCCCGTAACAGACATTGCCACCTGCACACGAACATCCCCCGCCTCCGTGATAGCCGCCGCGTGACTCAAATTGCTTCTCATAGGCCCGGTCTTGGGCTCTTGCCTGCTTGGCAGCTTGCGCCGCTTGGGCGGCAAGAATGACCGCTTGCTTTTTGACTACTGCGAATTGGTCAGCATAAGGGACCATCGCTACTGTACGCAGAGCTTCAAACTGAGCCAATGCGTCCTGAACTCTAATTAACGGCCTATTGGATTCGTATTGCTTGTTCTCCCGGATGGCCAAATCAGCGCCGGCACGGAGGTAAGGGTCCTTGGCATTCGTATTGCGAACAACCTGGTTCGCAAGGGCCGCGAAGTCCTGGGCGGGCAGGGCGGCGTAGAAGTCTAATATGGGCTTGCCCATATCAACTGCTTTGGTCAACGGTACGCGCATAGCTTCGATCGCGGCAATGGCCTTCAGGACTTCACGATCTGAGGCTACGATGGTGCCGCTAACGACATCCGCTACATACCGATCGGTAGCCATCTGGTAGTGCGAGACTCTGTCAGCCATTAATCTTTGGGCACCATTCACAGACTGCACATAGGCACCCGGGCTGTCGGCTTTTACATAGGCAAAACGCTGTGACCCACCGATTTCGTAGCTCCCCAACGTCAGAATATCCGCGCCCGGACGAATGTAGTTATATTGGGTAATCCCCAACTGCTGACCCTTCTTGGTCATCAGGCCGCGAACTTCATTGGCTACAAACCAGGAGCAGGACTTAACAGTCGCCTTCGCGGCCGAGCAACTCATCGTGTCAAGATTGCTCATATCACAGGTGGTTTGGGTGTACTGTGGTCTGCACAATGTCTTGTACTGCTGATTCTGGCACCCGGCTAAAAGCATGGCCAACACTATGCCGAATATTACTCTCTGGAGCATAACGATCCCTTACCGTGTCGCCGATTGAGCCGGCCATGCGCCAGCCGCGCCTGCTTTATACAGGAAACTAGTCCGTGTCGGCGACGCTCGGCTGCCGCAACAGATGGCCACCCATAGGGAAGGGATGATCAGCTACATCATCAATTTGTGTAAAATCCATCATCCTTCATAAACGTCAGACTCTGCGGATTGCTACTCCATTACCCCTATAGTACGCTCAAGGTATGCGAGCATCGCATCACATTTTACTATCAGCGTATCGAACGGAAGAACTTCAATGCGATGAAGGCTTTTGTTTAGCTGTTGTAAAGTCTCTATTTCCGATTGAGAGCAACTTGAACTTTTTCCTATTAATATAAAAGCCTTAGGGTGCTTGGTATTTTGCATTCCGTATTCATTGGCAAGAAATTGGTTGTCTCTATCTAGTATAAAAAGATATCGGTTTACTTGAGCAATGGCATTCGACAATTCAGGGCTTAGCCTGAATTGTGTGGGAGAGGACGCTGTCGTCCCTTCACTGGTCGACATTACGATATGATGATTGGGGGACTTGAGCTCCATAAGGTCATGGTGGCCGTCATATTTTTCGAGAAAGCAATCTACGCGTCCTCTCGAAAGCGGTTGTTCGTGACGTGTCGCTATATAATCAGAACCTAATAGCCATGGATTTTCTATAATAAATTTATGCGTATCTGTTTCGGTGGTGGTTGGATTGTTTATCAAGGCCTCATAGACCCTGAGAGCATCTCGAATATCTTGTATCCGCTCAGCTATGCGCCCACCCAATTCGATAGCGGCAAAATTGCGACCTTCAGTGGTTCCAAGAATAAGCTGCAACAGCGTGTTTTGGTGTTCAGTCGATGCGGTTGCTAAGCGCGTTAGCGCTGCCAACATAGTGGAGACTAAAGTTTCTGGAATAGAATCAAGGGCGATTTAACAGCTCAATTATTACCGAGGGATCGACAGCAGCAGCGTTTTCGGGGGGAGATTGAACCTCAACTTGACTCAGAAGCGCTCTGATCTGCTCCACCCTTGAAGAATTAGCGCCCATCCACTGCATCACATAAGAGGTCGTCAGATTATTTATTACCACCTCATCTCTAAGAGCGCTATCTCTGGCTAAAACATTAGTAATTTCTAGGCGGGTATCAGCACTTCGGCGAAGGGTGAAGTAAGCAGCTGCCGCATCCGGCGTCGCCCTTGCCATATAAGAATCTATATTAATAACAAGAGCATAGTTTGGCGGCTCGCTAATTATCCCCTCGCCGACGGTGGACCCCGACAACAATATTAACGAGGCGATTGAACCGGCAGGGCAATCAGATTTGACTAAAGAAGCTAGCCTTAGACCGTTTCTGAAAGTTTTTCTTTCAAATTTTTCAGCCCACTGGAAGTTATGAAAAATTCTTATGCCTCCTAATTTCGTTCCTCCTACGAAACTTGTGAGATCTCGGGTTAAATCATCAAATTGCGGCATTATAAAATTCCGATTGCTTTTATTTTTTATTTTATATTAAGGAGGAGGCGAAGGACGCGACTCACCTCGCTACTTGCACTCCGACGGCTTGGCCTGGCAGCTGGCAAGCCGAGCGGTTTGCGCAATCACATCAGCCTTCGCCTTGAGTGCGCTAGCCTGGGCTGCGTCATTTGGCGATAGCGCTGAATCCAGTGCGCTCGAGGAGTTCAGGGCCGCAGCAGCGCTTGACGTTTTGCCATACGACACCAGGGTCGGCACACCGGCTTCGTTAAGTTGTATGGAAAACGTCACCTTGCCAAAGAATGCTCCGTGCGGAGCGTACAGAGCGTAGGTTTGTGAGGTAGGTACGATAACGGCGCTTTTGCCGATAGGGATCTTTCCCTTGGTCACGGTTATTGTCGCCACCGTCGTCCTGGCGAGTGTGAGCGGAACGCCTTCGTCGCCGGCATTGCCTGCGGAGGCGCTAGGCTCCACAAGAATCGGACTCTTTGTTGCCGCAACATCGACCTTTGTTTCGAGCTGTGGAAACGAAACAAATTTCTTCAGTGCATCATGGTTACCCTTGTAGTTTTCGCTGACAGTCGGAGCTATTGGTGCCACTGCCTTCGTCAAGTCATCCAACGCCCACTCGTAGACGATGGTGACGGGCTTGCCACTTCCTCTCGATGCGACGACTGCGCACGCAGCAGTGTCGTCTGTTACCGCAGCTCCGCCGACGATCAGCGGTAGGAGTGTCGTCGCTGACTTAACGATCGCTTCGCCTTGGCCGGTCACCGCAGAATTTAAAGACTTAAGTCTTCCGTCGTCGTACCAGGTGAAGGTCAAATCGTTGTCTGTGAACACTCCTCCCAACTTGGAAGCGTCAAACTCGAATGGCTTACCTCGACGGTCACTCGTGTAGACCGATGAGATGCTGGGCGTGTTCAGGATGACCAGATGCTTGTCAGCATCGCAGTCAATCGTCTGCGTGACGGTGACCTGGGCGGTGACCTTAGCTGGGTAGTACTTGTAGACGAGAGGGGGCGTTGACGCACACCCAGCAAGGAGTAATGAACTTACGCTCGCGAGCAAAATCTTCATGGGTTCCTTCCTATGTTTATTTGGGCAATCTCACTCAGTTCGTAGGACTCGACGAAGGCGGGCCTCTCCCGATAGCACGATTGGCTGCACGTGCTCTCAGTTGGGGAAGAATGTCACGCACCATTTGTAATGGAGCAGCGCCTGGTGGCCCTCCATCAAGCAATGGAATGAACCAGTCGCCTTCCGAAGACCTGAGCCACAAGGCAAGAAAGCCCAGCGCGGGCACGTCAAGCAGGCGTGGTTCGTATTCGTCGGTACTGTTGGCAAGTTGCCCTTCGGCGAGAGTCGAGGCTTGGATGAAGCGTTCTGCGACGACCCCATACGACAGGCCACCAAACGATGCACTGTTCGTTCCCTCGTCCCCACGAATGTCAACAAGCCCAGCCTTGATAGAGCCAATGACTGGATACCTCCAGCCAGTTCTCGTGGCGTTTTCAAGCGCGTTGTCGTAGGGCAATTGATCCAGTGCGAGGTGATAGAAGGGCACAGGCCCGCCTACGTGTGGTGCGCCTCCAAGCGGTGAGTGCGCGGCAGGAGTCGAGGGCATCCTCACTGCCAGCGCAGCTGCCATGACGATTGCGCCATTGCTCGGACCTTGGTGGGACTTGATAGCCATGGCTGTGCTCCAGAAGGTTTAGGCGTGGGTGTGATAAGAGTAGTCCCAGCTTCCAGCCCCCCGGTAAGAGCTTACGAATGTGTTGTACGGAACTCGCGCAGGGCCAGGGCCATAGAGCGGGTCATCGACGATGACATCATCAGTGGACCAATCGTATCCAGACACCGTGACGAAGTGTCCTCCCTGACCAGCCCACGAGATATGGCAGCACACAGGTGAGCCGCAGTCGATTTGCTCTTGAAGGTCAGTCCTTGAATCCGGCGCGGCGATTGCGGAGCCCCGCAAATTGCTCGTTTGGCTGAGCGGAACATCAAGCACGAATGCTTGATTACAAGGCATAGGAGCGGTACAGCAGCTCTCTCCAAGGCAAGCGGAGGCAACGGCGCATTGAGTCCACTGCGAGGTTGAATCAAAGAACACCGACACGCTGGAAGTGTTTGCAGCCCAGCACCAGTTCGATTCTTGCTGCGCTTGCATGGAGAAGGCCAATTGATTAGCACCTGCGCCCCCAATTGGGCCATCTTCCACGGAGTTGTCCCCAAGAGGGAGCGCGGGGGGGATCAATTGAAATAGCGGCGTCAGGGGGCCAAGGAAGCTCGGAAACGCCATGTCAGTATCCTCCTGCATTTCGTTCAAGTGGTTAGCATGACCTCAGCTGTGGCTTCCCCGACAGCATTGCCTTCACTGGCTCCACCGCCCAAGGGAATCCCGCTGGCGAGCATCTGCGTTCGAAGGACTCTCACCTTGGGGAGCTTATTGTCTTGTAGATAGCTTTAGCAGACCTTTGAGCGATCGCTAGCGGCCCTAATCAATATAATTATTCTTTGCTTGAAAATTAAAACCATCACCGGCGCCCACATGACAGCAAGCCCTTCCTAGCGAGGGGCTCCTCATGTGCATCGCGAAGGCCTGTCGTTGTGACCAAGAGCTACGCGTCTTCGGGTTCGATCCGCAGTCCTGAGGGCAGCATACAAACGGCGCAGAAAGGGCGGTCTTGGAGAAGCTCACCGGCGAATAGTGTGAGAAAGCCGAACGATACGTTCGCCTTGCTCCGAGGCAGATTGATACCCAGTACCGGCGTTGCATTGAGTCGTCGCTCCACTGGCATGCCTCGGACGGTGATTAGGAGTCACAGCCCATAACTAATACCAGATCCACGAGATAGACATGACTTGGTCTGTCCCAGAGTTGGTAGAGCAGGTTTTCCAGGCTAACGAGGCTAAACTCCGTACCGGCTTGAAAGCTGATTGGGTTGCAGTAAGCACAAATGAGCCACAGACATCACGAATCGGAGGACCGCTTTTGGCCGATGTTGACTGCGGACGAGGGCCGTAAACCAGCCGAAAGAGCCGTTGAAATTATCCGATAACGGCCGTTCTGATCAGTTGGCTGGGAAGCGCCGTACCAATCTATTTTCCGTGCTCGCCAGTGGTCGGCACCGGCTGTCACTGACACGGACAAAAATACCGTTTACGACTTATAGTGCTCAATCTGCGCCAATCGACGGTAAACTCGTGCTCACCCAAATAGATGCTATGAGCTGATGGCCCAGCGATTATTGCATCCGCTGGCGCAGTCGTTTCCATGATAACTCCACCTTTGCCCATGGCGTTCCACCCGCTAGCGAACATTTGGGCTGTCTGCTCTTTATCGCTCCATGCGGTTCCAATCAGTCCGCGTTCGAGTCGATCGATATTTTCTCCACGATAGAGCTGCAGATCGGGGCCCTTATAACGAGGCAACCACGTCCAGAGCATGTCCATCAACAAGCGGTCGTCGTCGACAAGCTCTCGGATGTAATGGTGGGAGACATGCCACTGAGTGTGAAAGCGATCGGCAATGGCACAGTCCTTGGGAGCGTTCGTGGTCAGCTCCCCCATGAGCGCGCGCCATTCTTTTCTATGCCTATCGACATTCGGCCCTTTCAGGAGTGGCCCGTATTCTTTGCCATTGAGGATATGGCTGAGAAGAGGCGGGTAACCCGCTAGAACAAGATCATTCGCTGACAAACCGACTCCTGAGATTCTCGTATTTTGGGGAAGCACAACGGAGAGGTCTGCGCTCTGCGCAAGTTCTCGCAGGTGTATCTCCTGGTGGTCAGCGATCTAGGCAGAAGTGTAGAACGGCTGAAACTGGCCGCTTTCTGTCTGTCTCGACCGGCTGAAACTACCCAATAGCCAGTCCAATTTTCTATGAGGTGAGGCTCACTCAGATATTCCAGCAGATGATTGTATTTCGGAACCGCATACCAGAAGCGTTCTGAGGACGGACTCACGAGAGGGGTCGGGAGAACTAGACAGTGAAACGAGCGCCTCTGCGGCTTTTCTAGCGAGGCTTCGCGCAAGAACACGCTTCTCCATGGAGATTTTATCCACTTCGGAGCGCCCATGAATGAAAGCGCTCCTCAGATTGAAAAGTTCATTGTAAGCCTCAGTCGCTCCAGGCTCATTTAGCGCTGCTGCCAACCGGGTCGCGACTCGCTTTGTTGCTCCGGCTCCCCGAAGCGGATCGTCTTTCGGCCGATTCTTTTTGTCGTAATCTTTGTGTAGCCCAAAGGCGGCATCGATTACGGTCAAATGAGCCATGAACTCGTCGATGCCATCCGAGAGAAAGGCCCGAACAAGAAAATGCTCAACAGGTGTTTCGAAAAGTGGTGTCGCACGTGCGTTAACCAATTGCTGCCAGTAATTATTATCTAAGCGTTGCATTTCATGGTTGGCGTTGTGGGTAAGCTCGTACACGATGGGGCGTTCCTCCTCTACTACTTCACCCCACCCCGAATCATAGATATGGGGCTGCCAAGAAAGGCTATCAGCGCTGGGTGGTTTTGATGGTGCCATGAATAAATCTTCATCCAGTGTGTAAACCCAACGAACTCGAAAGCCTCGCCAATCCACCTCATTCATAGCCGACCAGGATTCCCAATTCCCCAGCATTAGAAAAAATAGAGCTTCTTCAACTGGTCGTGGAAAACGGCTTTGATGCGGGTCAATCTCCCCAAGGTCCCGATCAATCCGCTGATAGCAAAATTGTGTAACGCCTGCACCCAGAGGTTTCTCAACCTGAAACTCTTCTTCGACCACAAGCCAGTAAAACTCTGACAGCTTCGCGGAATCCAGTTTCCATCCTTGAAAATTGCACATCAGCCGGCGCTCATCAAAAAGCTCTTCCAGTTCAATGGCGGTGAAATGTCGAACAGTCGCATTGCCGAACGCCAACGCCGGAAGGCTGTCGGCGCAATCTAAGGGGCATAGGTATCTACGGTTGACGGTCTTGCGAGTAAAAGCGTGGTCTAGCGTATCGGCAATCCCACGCATCGTCAGACGCCCACCTGGCGCCGTCGAAGACTGTAGGCATGGGGCGCCAAGTGAACGCAGAGCATTGCCTAGCGCGAAACTTAACCCGAATGGATTTTTTGGGAGTCCATAACGCTCGGAACACACCCCCATGAGGGCAATGAACGCTGGATCTGAATAAATGTTTTCTGGACCAGGCGCAGGGATTTTCCAGAGGGTCTCGATAGCATCAACAAACTCTTCATTCACAGCCATACATAGATCCTTCTATTTCTGAAGCATTGGAGCCGGCGAGTAACATGCGAATCATCAAGCCGGGTATCCCTCGAATATGCCATACGAACAGCTCGTCACGAATAGTCATGTAAACAGCTCCTTTCGTGCCACACTGAACCACCCCAGAATTCAGCGACGCTGAATGTCCACAGTTGGCCGAGTGATTTCTATCGATCAGAAGGGGCATCCAACGATCAGCGTAAATGCAGGGCAGCCGTTTGTGACCGCCCTGTAGAAGTTATCCCCAGCGACGGCTTTTGCGAAAACGGCGTTGTGTTGTTTTCCCAGCCAGGGAACTGGCCTTGCTGCCTTTGCAAATCATGCACACGCGGCCGAAACCGCCAGCACCACCGCCTAGTGCCGGATCGTAATAATCCGTCTTTTCCCTAATCTGGCCGCACTTCGAGCACGGTTTGAGCTCTTTGTTTGCCAAGCCTTGAGCCTGAGACTGAATATGGTTGACCGCCTCTGAAATCTGCTCACCCACGGCAATTTCCACTAACTGGTAAAGACGATCTGACATAGTTACGACAGGGTCGTCACCCAAATTGAAACGATTGATGCGTAGGAACCGATAGCCATAGCTCTCCAGCGTTAGCTGGCGCTCCACGTCGGCCTCATTCAGGTAGCGTTCATGATTGCCCACGTGAACGTGTTTGCCCTTGGCAAAGTGATAATCGAAGCCGTCGTACTCGATCACGATCTGGATTGGGCCTTTGCTCGATTGGTACGTCACCAGAAAGTCAACGCGCCATTTCGGATGCTCGTAGGTCGGGTCAAGCTGCTTGAGATAAGTTCCGATCTCGAACTGAGCAAAGACATCGATGGCGTCGATATTGGACTGATAGAACTTGGTCTGGCGAAACCACTCCAGAACCTTTGCTTCCATAGGGCTGGATTGATCGGTGTCTTCGCCAGAAGGTAGTCTATTGGCGTTCTCCAGAATGTTCGCATAGTGGTTAAGCGCTTGTCCGATGGCGCCGCGAAACTCATTGAGTGGCTTGGAGTGAACAAACCAAATCATTTCCTGAGCGCGGCTGAAACCGACGTTCAGACGCTGTACCTTCAGTTTTTGCTCCACAGCCTGTTCTGCGTCACTCAGCTCAACCGGAAAGATATAGTTGAGCGCGTCCTCATCAGCCGTCGCTACCATCGAGTAGAAAATGATGTGCCGTTCCTCTCCCTGGCAGCTGTCGAAGGTCATAACCTTCAACCGCAACAGGCGTTCGAAGTCAGCGCCGCGGGGGTGATTGAACAGCTTCTTAGACAGTAGGGTCTGCTGTTCACGAAAGGGCGAAATAATGCCTACGGTCGGTGGCGCTTCCTCCTCGATCAGCTCAAGAAGGCGGTCAAGAATGAAATCCGCCTCCGCTTCATTGGTACCCCGGGTCACTCTCTTGTCTGTCGTATCGACGATGTCGAATCGGATGACTTCGTCGACCGGGATGCCGCGGATTTTGATGGCCTGCAATTGGTGCCCATAAAACATGCCCGAGGAGTATCCGATGAGTTCCTGGTAAGAACGGAAGTGCTTGCGCAGCATGACTGAGTAAGAGGCCGCGTGGTTGCAGAACTCCAGAATGGAACGCTTAACGTCGAACATGGACAGCCGTTGCAGGGCGTCGGCTGCGCCGCTGACGTGGGAGGTGAAATAGTTTTTCAGCTCATTGCGATACTTGTCATTCTGCTCAATGCTGGCGTTCGCCGATTTCACGTTTGAAAATTGTTTGTCATCGCCCAGCACGACGACCTTCTTCGCGCGCAATAGCGCCGGTAATGCTTGGGCGACTGAGACCTGTGAGGCCTCGTCGATGACCACCACGTCGAACATGTCAGGGGCCAATGGCATGTATTCACCAAACTCGCGAATACTGGCGATGATGACCGGGAAGCTCTCGCGTACGTGCGTGAACTTGTCTTCTGGAAATTTTTGTCGGTTAGCGATTACGCCAGCCAGCGCCCGTGCATCTGAACGGTAATTCTCCATGAAACTCAGTAGACGCGTGTCTACGTGTGCGTTCATGACCGAGGTGTTGAGGCGCTCGAGCTGGGTCTTGGTACCGGCATAATCATACTGGGGCGCCGATGCGAAGGCCTCCCGAGTGCGCAGCCAGCCGTGCAGGAATCGAACGGACAGGGGCCAGAGACGGGCATCATCCTTTGGTTGTTCAAGCAGCACGTCCACTATTTGGGTATCAACACGACGCAGAATGGCCATGGCTTTTGCTGCATTGCCTGCGTCGAGCTTTGGCGTTTTCCCTCGAGTAAGCAGCCGATAGCAACCCTCGAATTCTTCTTCTAGATCTTCGCTCTGTAGCGCCAATCGCAGCTTATTGGCCACCTCAACTAGGTTAGACAACATCGCTTGCCGTTGCTTGAGCTGCAAGGGACTGCTAACGGGTAAGTCATTAAGCTGACGTTCAATTTCGCGCACCTGCCCGCCACGGAACAGGTAACCGAACAGAGGCATCTTCAGTTGACCGTAGCTGAGTAGAAGTCCGCCAAGCGTGCGCAGGTCGGCGGGCGACATCGACTCGAACAGATCCCATGGGGCGTCAGAATGCTCCTGAGTGAAGGCTACCAGTAATGCATCCCTGCGCGTTCTGTTCCAAAGACTTTGTGGGTTAAAGTCGCCCTCCGAGAAGACCTCAAGAAGGTACTGTTCCACCCCAGTGAGGTGCTCGCTAATGCTCTCGAGCTCTGAAATCAGACTGGCACCACTGGCGCGTTTCAACACTTCCAGTACCGACGGGGCAAGCTCAGCGAGCTCGGTTTCGTCTTTGAGCATTGCTTGAACGCTGGACATTTCGATGGCGCCTAATGTCGCCACAGTCAGCTTGATCTGTTCTTTCAGATTCTCCGACCGACTCTTTTTCTCCTCTTCGAGTCGGGGCTGATTCGCCTTCATTGCCTTGGCGTAGGCCCCGATCTGTGTCACCGCCTGATTTGAGGTCAGTTTGCGAAAGTTATGAGCTTGTTGGCCGAGCCGGAGTATCGGATTTGGGAAGTCGCTATCGTGGCGTACGCGTGACATCGCTTCCGACAGTTTGTCGTAGACCACATCCAGCGCTTCGGTCTTATCCGACAACACAAGGCAGGATCGTTGGTTAAACGCGCAGTCGGCGGCGATTGCTGTGATCGTATGGCTCTTGCCGGTACCTGGGGGGCCGGAGACAACTACGATCTTGCCTTCAGGCTGCCGCACGGCAATCAAGACTTTGCGCTGCTCTTCGTTCAGTGGGATCGGTGAGTCGAAGACCATGCGATCCACCATGGGAAGCGCATCCCAAGTGGTCTCTACGGCCGCAGCAATGGATTTGGGGTTCTCGCGCAATACACCACCAACGATGCCCTCGAACAGTTCAACCACGGCCGATCCGCCATGCTTCAGTGCTTCGAGGATCTCTTCGTAATCGTTGAGTAATGCCTCGTCCGAACGTTCATACGCAGCCAGGGACAGTGAGCTGGACAGCCCGACCGCGATTGTCGAGGCGTCGGCATCAGAAGACGAGAGGCTGATCTTGCCGCCGAGGTCCATAGCATTAGCCACACGCTGGAACAGCGCGCGAGCCTCTTCGTATAGGGATTGCTCGGGTTTGATGTAATGGATTCGTTCGGGGATCGGAGAGACCCACGCGCGCTCAAGTCCAGCAGCCAGCTCCTGCAGAACAAAGTCGATCGCTTTGCGATTGGTATAAAGTTGGTTGAGCAGCTTTAGCTTGTAACCGGCTCCCTTTTCCTCTCGATGCACTTCGACAGGCAGGAAGAACAGCGGATATTGGTTTCCGCCGTACTTCACCGCACCGATGTACAGATAGAGCTGCATACCGTCGCTGGTAGCAACGTAGGTCTCCAGGTCTCGAAACTCGTGAAAAGCGTCAGCGGCAACGAATCCTTCAAAGAACGCCATCAACGCCTGGCGAGTCCCTTCTAAGGTCAGGAAGTGTGGAATCGCCTCTTTGAGCGGGGCTGAGTCCTGGGTGGCGAGCAGCTTGGCCAGCAGCTCTGGGAGGACTCGGGATAGGTCACCGCAGACGCGATCAACAAGGTCCTTCTCTGCGGCGAATAATGAGTCCATTACCCAGTACGCCTGATTGCGCAGTGGGCCATCCAGGTGAGCGATCAGAGGCTTAATGATATGTTCGGCGACTTTGCTACCCAAGTGGTTTTGGACTGACTCAACCCATAGTTCCGGGTCATCAATCGCTTTTGCGTAGGATTTTGCGGCTAATTCCTCCACCGCAGTATGTACGGTTTCTAGGGAAGACGCCGGGATGGCGTTTACTTGTTCGTGGATCACTTTGCGAAGCACATCACTGATCGGGCGCGTATAACGCCGTGGGTCGATCGTCAGTGACAGGTCCTCGCTAGATGGACGCCCTAAAAGATTCCATAGGTCGCGATCCAGGGAGGGGTAGGGCGAGGTACGCATCCCTGATCTAAATCCGGTGTCGGTGGTCAGCACGATTCGGCGGCGCGGAGCTTGTTGACGCTTGAAATCCGAGTCTAAAAAGTCGCGAAAATACTGACTGATCCGTGTGGCTACCGGCCGAAGTTGCTGCCCCAGAGTTTCCATTAGATTCCCCTAAAACGAACGCTGGACTTCGCCGCTCGATATCCGTCGAATCGGTATCGAGAGCAATCCAAAAAAAATGACTATTAGATGGCCGTCACAATACTGGCTCAGGCTCGACCACGCCAACACACTTGCGTTTCTGCGACCGCACGACATATGGAGACCGCGAGCAGCTAATCGGAAACGTTCTTTACTAAGCCGTCACGGGTGCGCCAAAGTGGCTTGACGGCTACAGTGACCCATCGTAGTAGGGAGGCAAGAGCATGCCACGAGGCGCTGCTTTTTTTGTTGGAATGACCAAGACTCAGTTCGAAGGCTCGCATTTCCGGTCTGCGAGCGGTGTGGCGTTCTTCCATCTACCGAAGTTGACCACGTGGATCCCGAATTCCAATCGATAGCCCGTCAGGCGATGCAGCTGATGACAGCGTCTGAGTTTCTCAACGCATCTCGTGGTTTCGATTGGTGGAGCGACCAACCTTTCACATTACCTGTAGACAACTCCGCTCTCGCCTACACGCTACAGGCACATCAGAGCGCGACACTACAAGCCGTGTGTAAGGATTGTCATCTGCAAAACGCCGCTGACCGTAAGGCACTGCTCGGCGGATCCGCCTAGGCACAATCGTATCTGGAGCAGCTCTCTTTTGGGGACCGAAGCCTCGGAGCTAGTCCCGTAAAGCACTAACTGTACGCTTAGACAGGCTGGTTGCATAACCACTGATGCGACGATAACATCATACCCCGATGGTCAAGCCTCGCCCCATGCATTGTGGAGTAGCCCATGTCGTCATCTATCACAGCCACTCACGAAATCAGGTACCTCGACGAAATCAAAAGTCTGTTCGCTATTGATTTCGATTGTCTTTTGTCGAAAGAAACCTACAGCCGTCCTTTACGCTCCTATCATTTGATCAAATCAGAAGCACAGTGTCAGTTTCTTAAAAAAGGTAGTCGCTGCGGGCAAGAGCACTCTCATGGATTCGCGGTGGAGTGCATAACCGGGCAACGGGTGTTGATTGGCAACTGTTGCGCCTTCAACCATCTAGGTCTTGATGACGACCAGGTCAGGAAAGCCCTTTTAGAGCTGGGCTCCGCAGAGCGTATTTCTATCCGCACCCATCAAATAAATGAAAGGCTTAAGGACCGAACAGAACTGATTACACGTGTCAAAACCGCCCTGAAACAACTCCGTCACCTAGAGACTCAAATATTCCGAATCCGTGAAGCTTTTCCTGAGGCGGTTTTTGAAACTCTTGTGGAGCGCTGGCGTCGCAACTCCCTCCAGATAACGTGGGAATACCAGATCACCAAAAAAGACGAAACGGCAAAAGGCAAGGACGCCGTTGAACGCCGGTGGTATCCACACATTTGTGGATTTCTTAAAGGCCTGGGACTTTGGCTGGATTTGGATGCGCGAAGCTACCAAGAAAAACTTTACTCCTTTCTCCATCGAGTCGAAGCAATTCCTACCAAGAAGCGCCTGACCAAAGTTGAACTGCTTGAAACCGAGGCGATCTTTCGCGAGCTTGGTGCGCTTTCAGTGATTGAGCGGGAGTTCGAGGCTCAGCAAAAATTGATCTTCGATTTCTTGGAGCCAGCGAACCTAGTATTGACGGTGCAACTTGTCAAAACTCAGGCGCTTAGAGCCAAGAATGTTGAAGCCGTGCAGCAGCTGACTTCGACTTTGTTGGGCGTGCGCCCCGAGCGCTTCGTAGCGGAGGTGGATCAAGATCTCAAGCAACGCTATGGAGCAACGGGTATTCGCATCGCGTCGTGATTGGAGGTCGGTCTCACAACTCACATGCCGCCCGAAGAGCGGGCAATCAGCGCCGGTTTTCCGGGGAAATACTCCCGTGGTTTGCCAGGCAGTGATACATCGGTTCCAACCCTTGATAAGTATGGCATCGAGGCTTTCAAAACCGCTTTGTGAAAGGCATGGCATCCTAACCAGATGATATGGACAGATTGCGGGCAAGTAGCAAATAGACTCAATACCCCGGTTTCTCCATCTGCAAATGGCCAAATTAAAGTGATTCTGGGGTGCCGGGGCTTCGGAGGTGAAGCGTAGAACCGATTTCTCTGGTGTGCTTTGTGATGAGAGATTTTCGAATCGAAAAATCGTCGATCAACTTGGAAGGATCTCGAAGATTTTTCACGCGCGAGCGGCACAAAACTCTCGCGTACCAACCAATGATGGAAGCTCCTAGAGTTTCGGTGGATCCCAACCCTCAAAATGCTTGAGAGCGTCGAAATCTCCGATCAGATCTTTCGCTTGGGCTAAGCGATCCAATACAGCTTGTCGCTCTCCTGATTCGAGATGCTCCGCTTTTTGGGCGATGTCGTCGAAGAAAACACGAATGCTGTTCACTTTTGCCCAAGTCTGAATAACCGATTCGAGTCGATCGCGGCTGTCCTGGATCACCTTGAGCCGCCGCTTTTCCTCCTCCTTACGTCTCCACTCTTCCATCTCTAACTTGTGCCGCTGTCGTTCCTGCTCGTTCCGCACTCGTTGGTTCTCAACCCTGACAGCCAGCATCGGAGCCTCGGCGATCAGCGACTTTATGATGCTTGGGATCTTGCCGACTGAATCACCAGGCTTGTCTTCCAGCCACCGCTGAACCCACTCCACACCGTAGTACGGGGAGTACACCTGCAAGCAGAGTCTGCCGCTTGGCATGTCGGCGCTCATCATCCATCCATCTGGAAAATCGGAACGTCGCTTACTCACCGGCAGCGACGTCATTCGGACGTACTTCTTGTCCGGTCGTTTTACGTGGACGTATTCGCTGATCTCATAGATGGACAGACCAAATACGACGGTCCCGATGTAAGTCACCGTTGGACGCTGTGGCTGCCAAAGGGCAGGGTGGACGTACCTATTTGATGCTTTCTCTCGATGGTCCACGGGCTCACGCCCCATGTGAGTCGTAGGATCAGATAACGCGACCGCGAGACCCTTCTTCATCAGCGCCAAGTACAGCTGATTAGCAAAGTTGACCGCATGGCTTACTCCAGAGCTACTTACTATCAGGTCTACCATGGAGCGCTTCGAGGGACGAAGATAACCTTCATCCGTTTCGTGGGCTTTCTTAAAATGCTCTTCGATGTCTATCAATAGCGGATGCCGACGAGGAAGGAGTGCAAAACGATCAGCCAGCTTACCGCGGCTCTTTACAGGGGCTTTTGGAAGAGACCGTGAAATTTTCTCCGGCGCTCCATTCCGGCTCCAGGCGACGAGCGCACCTGGTTGGGCATCCGGGAGTACTGGCGGCGTTATGCGCCTCCCCGCAGCCACTTGAGCCCAATATCCCACTGGAGGGCGGGGTATATTAAGGTTGGTGAAAATGCGTGCTAGGTAACTGGAAGAGACGCCATACCGTTCAGCTATTTTAGTCATGGGTGCAGACCAAGCCTGTTCGTAGAGAGACTCCCGAGTAATGGTGTCCTCCGACGAATCAGCAGTGGCGGTAGAGGCGTTTGGTATGTCTTCCATGCATGAGCTTCTTGAGAGCGGTTGGCAAATTCAGTAGGGACGACATCAGCCTAGCCCAAGACTTATGATGACAATGGGATTGAACCCCACACGCACACCAACACCCACAGTACCCTCGATGATGAGCTCCGGCATCGCCAAAGATATCAGTTGAGCGGCATGATCCAGCTTGCCGAGGCATGTCCTTTCAATTAGGGGTGAAGATCGCTCAGACCCAATTCGGCGAGCGACCTAGCCAAGAGAGCCTTTGACTCTCGATCGTGATCTGGATACTGCGAACGTGCTCCGTTTGCACTTCCGGCGGGATGGATCATTGGTAACACCAGCGTCGAATGCCACTGAAAACGACGCCCCACCATGTGCGGAACTCTTACACCGCTCGGACGGGAGATGCCGATCTCACGCGAGCAGAAACCAGGTTCTGCGGCTTCCTGTATTGATAGAAATGCCTTCCATGAAAGGCCACCGAGGCAGACCAGCAGTTTCGGCTTCACAAGTCCAAGTTGGCGCTCCAGAAATGGCAGGCAATTTTTCACCTCGATCGCGCTCGGCATACGGTCTGTTGATGTTCTAGGGCGGCGACCAGGGAAGCACTTTGTGACGGAGGTTTGATAGACGTTGCGTTCAAAGTTCGAAAGGCCGCAAGCCGCAAACTGTGCTTTGATGGATTTGCCAGCATCCCCCTGAAAGGGTGCCCGTCTCTCGTACTCGGTCTTGCCTGGGGCTTGGCCAAGCAAAAAGATGGGGTAGTCAACTCCTCCGCTAAAGATAGGTCGCGGTTCAACATCAAATTTGCAGAGAGTACTAGCACACCTGCGGCAGGCTTGAATTTCGTTTTCCAACATTGAAAGAGTCACTAAGTTTCTCCTGATCTCTAACGCCTGATTAGACCGCGCCGCGAAGTTGATCGCCCCGGCAGCCAGGCGGGATTGAAGAAGAGGCAGTCAGGCAGTCCGTAATGGATTCCCTGGGCGGGATTCCCCTCGGTCATCCCAATCAACCACAGGAGGTCGCAGACCTTATCAGCACGCAGAGGCGTTGGCCCTTATGGTCAGTTCAATTTATTCTGCTCGATTTCTTACAATAGGCGCCAAGTATATGGATCTCGACGCACTCTTGAGTCGTTCGTCGCTATATGACCAAAAAATCAATGAGCTATTTGAGCTCGAGCCACAAGGAAGAGCGCAGAGATTTGAGGCTGCCCGGATTCTAGTAAGCCTGAGCTTCGAGCACTCTCGTAGCATCAAACATCTAGTCGCAGCCAGGCTATGCTCATCGGCTGCGGCTTTGATGAGGGTTCAGTACGAAGCGTTGGTTCGCGCGTTGTGGTCACTTTACACAGCCACTGACGATCAGGTTGAATTGACGCTTGCTGAACTGACCCCTGATAGCGCCAAGAGTGCCAATAAAGCTGTTCCACTCAATACGATGCTTGACGATATTGAGGCAAAAGCTTCTCACGTCCCCATCGGACCATTAAGAGAATTCAAGAAGTCTTCTTGGCAGCCGCTCAATTCATTTGTGCATGGCGGGATTCATGCAGTTTCCAGACATGGCTCCGGGTTCCCAGTCGAGTTGGCTGTGATGATGATTAAGCTATCGAATGCCCTGCTGGGGTTGGCAGGCAATTTGGTACTCATAATGGCAGGCGTGCCGCCAGAGGAGGGCAGAATGACAGAACTGCAGAACCAGTTCACGGACTGCCTGCCTCCTCCATCTTGAACTTAGATGAGAATGACGTAAGGGGGGGATTTACTCTAGGCGGACAACTAGTGGCAGCAGATCGATTGGGATCAGTGATGAGCGAGCAACGAAGACCTTGGAGCGATCCTGAGATATTTAGTCTGAGAACTGTGATGAGTCAATTTTAATTCTAAGGCGTCCAAATCATAATAACGTCAGCGTCCATCTCTGCATATCGGTGCAGCGTATCTAATGCATAACCATCATCCATGAGATGGCGTGCCTGATTACAGCGAAGCAGTTGTCATCGCTGACGAAGTTGAGAGAGTCCAGAAACCTGGTAGGCGCCATACCAATCCAGGCGTCGCCTAAGCTCAACCGCGATCGCGCATACCAATACGTTTGACTGAGTACCCGCGTGCTTGGTCGTGGGAATGGTAATACGTGTCCTGCGTGGTACTGAGATTGCTGTGCCGTAGGTCGACCTGAAGGTCTTTGGCCTCACGCAGCGGCGCATCGAACGTCGCCGAGGTATGGCGCAACCAATGAGCAGACGCCACCAACAGGCTGTCCATTTCATGTTTTTCACGCCCCTCACCGCGCATTCTTTCCAGCGCTTTGTCGAAGATGATTTGGAGGAGGGCGCGAACCTGCCGATCTGACAGCCCCGATCGACCTCTGAGGGTCGAGATTAAAGGCGTGGACTCATTGCGCTCAGGCAGATCACTGAGCCCTAGAAATTTGCGGTAACGCTTGAGGTAACTTTCGATGTATTCATCGCGAACAGCGATCTTGCCGGCTTTATTGCCTTTTCCCACCGCGTGGTACCACCAAAAGCCCTCAGCGTCTTGGCGGAAGTCGCCCATGGTGGGCTTCCAATTCTTCCGGCCCACCACATCGGAGACACGCAGGTACATCGCAAAAAGAGTCGCCAGGATGAAGAGGGTACGTTCAAAACGGACGGGATCATCCTCCGCCAACTTTTCGGCGGTTTCCAAGACGTAATCCCATTGCAGGGGCGTCAAGGCCCGTCCCGAGGTTACGTCGAACGTGTCGTCGGTAAAGCGGTTCGATTTTTTCAGCATTCTGAATGGATTGGAGGCCGCGCCACCGTCCTCGATCAGAAACTCATAAAACCGACTGCACACCGTAAACACCTGTTTGAGGCTGCTTTCAGTGGTCGTATACACCGGACTCGTCGAGTTCGGCTCTGAAGTCGTTCCTAGCGCTTTCGTCGTTTTTGAATTGAACGGGAACCACCTTGGATTCGGAATCAGCGCATCCGCTTCGGTGACATGCGCCTCATCGTTAGGAATGAAACGGCTACGCGTCACAGGGCCCACCCAGTCCTGGGAGGGATTGCGACAAAAATCCAAGTAGTCCTGGGCATCCTGACGCTTTAACAGGTGCAACGGCTTCTTCTTAACCAGTAGCGCCCACAGCAATAAACGCTCGGCCTGAGTGCGGTATGAACTGAAGGTCTGTGCGTTGTCGGAAAAGGCTCGCAGAAAGGTGCGCACCGCCAAATAGCCACGGCCGGCTTCCAGTTCCTCGGGAAATGAATTTAAAAAGTCTTTGACGCAGTTCAGTGCGGGCTCACTGAAACTGAAGTCTTGATCAACAAAGGCCTCGTAGGTTTCAAAAATGGGTTTTGGCGCGCTGAGCATTCGAACCACCAGACACTTTAAACGTTGAAAAGAAACTTCCAGTTATGGGAGTAATCGGAAGTTACATAGATGCGCTTCACTACTACTCTTTTTTTTGCATAACGGATTGACATTGCCGGATAGTAGCCGCTGCTTTGCACTTGCGCAACTACCACTCAGTCCAAACTTATTTGAGTTGCAATGCTTGACAAGTAGCACCCTGACGATTTAGTTCGCGGGTGAGGAATCTTTGAATTCCGTTTCTTTTTAGATGCACTCCGATTCGCAGAATATCCGCTGGCCCTACGCTTAATCACCCACGCGCTAATTACCCTAATATTGACACCTCATATGGTTAATTATTTTTTAATACGAAACCCTTCAACCTAACGAGCGTATTTAAAATTAAATACGCAGGCCAGAGCCGTCTCGCGTATCAGGTCCCTAAGGAATACCGACCGCTAACACCAGCCGCCAACCAGGCACCGTTGCTTTATTCAAATATTGGTAGCGGAAAAGTGTTTGCACGTTGATCATTCGAAACGATTGTTGCGCATGTCCTTAGATTGATCGCCTTAAAAGCTCCCTGTGTCGGGAACGTCCGTTCATTGGTTAAAACCGCGGAGACCTGCAGATTCCGTGGCCTGCACGGCATCTTTGTTCCAACAGAGGTCCAGGGAATGTCCGCTCATTACGTCAAAACGGCACGCCGGGAATGTCCGCTGAAATGGTCAAATCGCGCTAACCTTATGTTTTATAGAGCTTTTAACGACGTCATTCCAAATACGATCGTGAGCCAACATTATCGGTCGGGAAAGTCCGCCGATTTCGTTAAACGCAAAGGGGCGCTGGGAAGTCCGCTGATTAAAGCCAAAAAAGCCTAGGCGCCCGATTTTATTGGCCTGCAGGACACGTTGCTCAAAATCCGGCCCGGGAATGTCCGCTGATTAAGGCAAATCTGGGCGCGTTCCGACGTAACTTCAAGGTGAGGCCCATTCTGACGCGATCGCTGGCTGGTAGCATTTGCCATCGTTCTACGGTGAGGTCGAACGGTTGATCTGCGGGGCTTCCAGGAGGTTCGGTACCAGCTTGCCATCGGCAGGAAACCAGTCATTAGCCGGAAGCAATGCCGGGAATGTCCGCTCATTTCGTCACAGAGAAGCAACACCGGGAAAGTCCGATCAATACGTTAAAAAGCCCATTAACCACTGATTTCATTGAGTTTTATCCAGCGGGAACGCCAGAGACAATGTTGAATGAGTCCGCTCATTGACGAAAACTCGGGGAAGCTGTTCCCGGAATCCCGCAAGGTAAAAAGCTATAGATATCAGTAGGTTATAAACCGTAGCAAGGACCAGGGTGTCCGCTGATATCGTTAAAAAAGTGATGAGCCGCCTGGATCGTGGCAAACGTATATCCCGCCGAATCAATAGGTTAAGAGGTTAAAGAGGCCGTTTCCGGTGATTTCGCGATTGGAGCACCAGAAGCAGATATGTCGAATCAGTGCCTTACGAGACTCATGAACATTTTTAACATAGCACCTCGTTTAACATAATATACATTACACGTAACAAAATATTACAACGCTAGCCTGATTGCGCACACCATTTCTATCTCCTGCGTCGCTCTCAAATGGCCTGACCCTTGCTGCTCGCAGATTGCTCTATTTGAAATATGCTGCGCTCAATCCCCGTCACGCGTTAGCTTTTCAATCAGCGCTCGATGCTGTGGATACTGCGTTGTGAGTTTCTGCCGGTTCCCCATTTCCATATCGGCGAAATCAAATCCTGGTGAAACCGCTTCGCTGATCAACCCGAATCCATTCTCACCATTCAGCAATCTGGATGCTTTCCAGATACCGCCCGGTACGTGGAACTGCAGTTGCTGTCCAGCCAGAACGTCACTACCCATCACCAATGTCTGTAGTGAACCGTCTACATGAATCAGGCTGTATTCGATGGCGTCGCCCAGATGGAAATAATGCAGGATGTCGGAATGATTGAAATGAAACTGGCCCACCGGCGATTCCTCGGTCAGCAAGTAGTAAATCGACGTCATCAGATACCGCGGACCGCCGATAGTTTCGAGCATGTCCCGGTGGTCGGCCTGATAGGTTCTGCGAAAAAAACCGCCTTCAACGTGCGGTTCCAGATCCAGAGCAGTGATCACGTCCTTGGCGGTCATATGACTTAGTTTCATAGGCTTTCCCAGTCATTTTCGATGTGCTTCGTGTATAGCTCAACTAAACATCTATTTACTTGAGCTAACTATAAGCGCTCCTGGAGCAGGAGGATTTGCTGTCACATCTGCCCTCCTTTGGCTCAAAACTATGCGGCCGCAGCTAGTGAGACCGACGCCCTCAGGTTTTTCCCTGCAGTTGATTTTAATCAAACACACATGCGCGCTTCTCGACGAAATTAATCCTCGACGTTCGCGGTCAATGCCGACCATTCCGTCTCGTGGAGGTACGTCATGGCTACTCAACTACAAGACATCCAACCGGGCGCTACCCCCGCCCAACATCCCCCACTGGCCGGCAGCTTACCCAAAACCGAGCCCAAGCGACTCACTCTGAGCCTTCTGGTCGCTCTGGTGGTGGGATCGATGATCGGCAGCGGGATTTTCAGCCTTCCTCAAAACATGGCGGCCAGCGCCGGGGCCGGGGCGATCCTCATTGGCTGGCTGATCACCGGCGGCGGCATGCTATCGCTGGCACTGGTCTATCAGTCCCTGTCCAACCGCCAGCCGGCATTGGATAACGGTGTGTTTGCCTATGCTCGGGCACTCGGTGGTGACTTTCTCAGTTTCAACTCTGCCTGGGGCTACTGGATCAGTGCCTGGATCGGCAACGTCAGCTATCTGGTGATTCTGTTTGCCGCGCTCAGTTACTTCTTTCCAGCATTTGGTGAAGGCAATAACAAAGCAGCGATTGCCGGCGCGTCAGTGGTGCTCTGGTCCTTGCACTGGATGATCTTGCGGGGCATGCGTACGGCGGCTCGTGCCAATGCCTTGAGCACCGCGGCCAAAATTGTGCCGCTGTTGCTGTTCATCGGCTTCGTGATCGCGGCGTTCCGGCGCGACACGTTCGCCATGGACTTCTGGGGAACACCGGGGCTGGGCAGCACTCTCGACCAAGTCAAAAGCACAATGCTGGTGACGGTTTGGGTGTTTATCGGCATCGAAGGCGCCAATGTGTTTTCTGCCCGCGCGGCAGAGCGCGCCGATGTCGGACGCGCCACTGTCATCGGTTTTATCATCACCTTATTGTTGTTGATCGCGGTGTCCCTGCTGTCACTGGGCATACTCAAACAACCGGAACTGGCCGCCCTTAAAAATCCTTCGATGGCCGGCGTACTGCAGGCCGCCGTCGGACCATGGGGTGCCGTGCTGATCAGCATCGGTTTGATTGTTTCGGTCGGTGGCGCCCTACTCGCCTGGACACTGCTGGCGGCTGAATCGGTGTTCACACCGGCGAAAGAAAAGGTCATGCCACCGTCGCTTGGTAAGGAGTCCGCCCGGGGCGTGCCTGCCCACGCTTTGTGGCTGACCAACGGATGCATCCAGCTGTTTTTGCTGTTGACGCTTTACTCGAGCGCCAGTTACCTGGCACTGATTTCTCTTGCCACCTCGATGATCCTGCTGCCCTACCTGCTCAGCAGTCTGTATGCATTGAAAATGACCTGGCAGGGCGAAACCTACGCCGGTCATCGCGCCTTGCAAGTGCGAGACCTGGCCATCGCGCTGGTCGCCACGCTGTATTGCGTCTGGTTGCTGTACGCCGCAGGCCCCAAATACTTGCTGCTCAGCGCGTTGCTCTACGCCCCTGGCTCACTGATCTACCTGGGCACACTGAAAGCCCGTGAGGGTCAGCCTCTTGGCGGTCCCGAGACAGGTTTGCTGATCATCATCTGGATCGCAGCGGGCTATGCGGGCTGGATGCTGTGGTCCGGGACGTTGACGCTGTAAGGAGTTCTTTCAGTCTGCGCGGTTCGCCGACAGGACGTCCGACGCTGCGCCTTCAATCCGAGAGGAGTACCGAAAATGAGCAATTCCTTGAAAAAGATGCAGGAACATGCGGAAGCAAAATCCAGTCAGGTGCCCGTGACGACCGATATCTGGCGCCCACTCGAAAAGCTGCGGCAGCAGGTTGATCACCTGTTCGAGGATTTTCACCGTGGATCATTGATGTCACCCTTCAGCCGCGGGCTGTTTGATGTAGAACCGTTCTTCTCGCGTGACGTCTTCTCCCCCAGCATGCCGGCCGTGGATATCACCGAAAAGGATAAAAGCTTCGAAATCACGGCCGAACTGCCCGGCATGGACCAGAAGAACATCGAAATCAAACTGTCCAACGGCAGCCTGATCATTAAGGGCGAAAAGAAAGAGGACAAGGAAGAAAAACGCAAGGGCTATTACTTGAGCGAGCGTCACTATGGTTCCTTCGAGCGTGTGTTCAACCTGCCCAAAGGGGTCGACGCCGAGAAGATCGATGCGCACTTCAGCAAAGGCGTATTGAGCATCTCGCTGCCGAAAAAGCCCGAAGCGATGAAAGCGGACAAGGTCGTGCCGATCAAGGGCGAATGAATCCGCAGATGTATGCCCCTTGCCGGAAAACTGGCAAGGGGCTTTTTCTT